>JAHLFB010000152.1 GCA_018884025.1 Candidatus Phocaeicola faecipullorum | reverse complement strand
ATAATATTTAAAAGGGGCCGTATCAAACTCTGTATTGAGTAATGATGCGGCCCTTTTTTACTCTTTTAGGGTGTTCAAATTTCAAATTATAAGTTCATTTTTTCAAAAAATGAATTTTGACACACCCTCTTCTTTAGATTTATTTCTGTTGAGGTTTTCTATCGCGTTTCTTGTTGTTTTCTTCCAAACCTTCAGGCTTTGGTAATAAAACCTTGTGTGAAAGTTTGAATTTACCTGTCTTAGGATCAATTTCAAGAAGTTTTACTTCGATGTCGTCACCTTCTTTCAATCCTGATTCTTCGATAGTCTCAAGGCGTTTCCAGTCGATTTCTGAAATGTGGAGCAGACCGTCCTTTCCTGGAAGGAATTCTACGAATGCACCGTATGGCATTATAGAACGAACTTTACCTGTGTAAACTTCACCTACTTCAGGGATTGCTACTATGCCTTTTATCAGGCGGATAGCATCATCGATAGACTTCTTGTTAGTACCTGAGATTTCGATACGTCCTGCATTGTCAACTTCTTCGATAGTGATAGTTGCTCCTGTTTCTTCCTGCATACCTTGAATGATCTTACCTCCAGGGCCGATTACAGCACCGATGAATTCTTTAGGAATTGTCATTGTCTCGATACGTGGAGCGTGTGGCTTCAATTCAGCGCGAGGTTCTGCGATACATTCTGTCAGTTTGCCAAGGATATATTCGCGACCTTGTTTTGCCTGAAGAAGTGCTTTCTCAAGGATGTCGTATGTAAGACCGTCACACTTGATATCCATCTGTGTAGCAGTGATACCCTTGCAAGTACCTGTAACCTTGAAGTCCATATCTCCCAAGTGGTCTTCGTCACCAAGAATATCTGAAAGAACAGCATATTTGTCTTCGCCGGCATTTTTGATCAATCCCATTGCAATACCTGATACCGGATTCTTGATAGGTACACCGGCATCCATAAGAGCCAATGTTCCGGCACATACTGTTGCCATTGAAGATGAACCGTTTGATTCAAGTATATCTGAAACTACACGTACGCAGTATGGATAATCTGCTGGTATCTGTCCCTTCAAAGCACGCCATGCCAAGTGGCCGTGACCGATTTCACGACGTCCTACACCGCGCTGTGCCTTAGCCTCACCTGTAGAGAATGGAGGGAAGTTATAATGAAGAAGGAAACGTTCCTTATGTTGGTCAAGTACGTCGTCAACTACTTTTTCGTCAAGTTTTGTACCCAGGGTAACAGTGCTTAATGATTGTGTTTCACCACGTGTAAAGATTGAAGAACCGTGAGGACCAGGCAGTGGGCTAACTTCGCACCAGATAGGACGGATTTCAGTAGTAGTACGTCCGTCAAGACGTTTGCCTTCGTCAAGGATGCAACGGCGCATAGCTTCTTTTTCTACATCGTGATAGTAACGGTCTATCATTGCACCTTTTTCTTCAAGTTCTTCTTCAGTGAACTGTGATTTGAATTCTTCGCAAACAGCATCGAAAGCATCACCGCGTTCGTGCTTGTTCTTGTTTCCTGATGCTGCAATTGCATATGCTTTTGCGTAACAAGCGTCGTGAACAGCTTTGCGTAGATCTTCATCGTTTTCTTCGTGGCAATACTCACGCTTAACAGTAGAACCAACTTCTTCCATAAGTTCCATTTGTGCCTTGCAATGAACTTTGATAGCTTCGTGTGCACATTTCATTGCTTCTAGAAGGTCTTGTTCTGAAACTTCTTCCATCTCGCCTTCTACCATCATGATATTTTCGTAAGTTGCAGCCACCATCAAATCCATATCAGCCTTCTTAAGAGCTTCGAATGTAGGATTTATAACAAACTGGCCGTCTATACGTGCTACACGTACTTCTGAAATAGGACCTCCGAATGGTATATCAGAAACAGCAAGTGCTGCTGAAGCAGCAAGTCCTGCAAGTGCATCAGGCATGTCAACACCGTCTGCAGAGAAGAGGGTGATATTTACATATACCTCTGCGTGATAATTATCAGGGAAAAGTGGACGCAATGCACGGTCAACTAAGCGGCAAGTCAAAATTTCGTAGTCAGAAGCCTTACCTTCACGTTTTGTAAAACCGCCAGGGAAACGTCCGAAAGCTGAATATTTTTCTTTGTACTCTACCTGTAAAGGCATAAAATCTGTACCGGGAACTGCATCTTTTGCTGCACAAACAGTAGCTAGCAACATGGTGTTACCCATGCGTAGCATAACAGCACCATCTGCCTGTTTTGCTAGCTTTCCCGTTTCGAGTGTGATGGTTCTTCCATCTCCAAGCTCGATCGTCTTAACAATTGGATTGATCATAAAAAATGTTTTAATATAGTTTTTCGTCAAAAAATCATTGCAAAGATAAACATTTTATTGCAGTAAAAGGGTGGTAATGAGGTAAAACTTTCATAAAATGCTAATTTTTTGTCGCTGATTATTAAGAAGGAATAAAAAAACTTTGTGAAATCGTTTAAAACAGTAACTTTGCAACGCTAAATGAAAAAATAAACTTATTCAAGTATTAATATATGAACAAAAAAAACTATGTCGCCGTTGCCATTCTTGCTATTGGACTTGCGGCTTGTAATCGTGGACCGGTTTTTAACGTAGAAGGTGAAATTTCTGGTGCTGATGACAAAGTATTGTATATGGAACATTCATCCATGAATGGTGTAGTGAAATTGGACTCTGTTAAGTTGGACAACGATGGAAAGTTCCATTTCTCGGAAGAGCGTCCTGAGGCGCCTGATTTTTATCGTTTGAGAATTGATGATAAAGTAATAAATTTTGTGGTTGATTCAACAGAGACGGTTGAAATAAAATCAGATTATCAGACTTTCTCGTCTGAATATACGGTGTCCGGTTCTGAAAGTAACATAAAAATAAAAGAGCTTTCATTGCTTCAGGCTGAGTTACAGGAAAAAGTGAATGGGTTGAATAACTCTGGAATGCCTGTCGGACTGGTAAAGGATAGCCTGTCGCGTATGGTCACATCTTATAAAAACGATGTAAAACGTAACTATATATATAAGGAGCCGGATAAGGCATCATCATATTTTGCATTGTTTCAGCAATTGAACGGCTTTATGATTTTTGATCCTTTTTCTGATAAGGAAGATGTAAAATGTTTTGCAGCGGTTGCAACAAGTTTAAATCATAGGTATCCACATGCTGACCGTTCAAGAAACCTGTATAATATGGTAATAAAGGGAATGAAAAATACCCGTACTCCTCAGGCAAAACCTATTGAGATTCCTGCAGATATGGTTTCAGAAACGTCAATAATTGATATTCCATTGAAAAATATCAATGGTGAGATAAAGCATCTTACAGATTATAAAGGTAAAGTAGTGCTTATTGATTTTACTGCATATGCTACACCTAATTCTGGAACGAGGACATTAGCTCTCAGAGAGTTGTATAATAGATATTCGTCACAGGGTTTGGTTATCTATCAGGTGTCTCTCGATACGGATGAACATTTCTGGAAAACTGCTTGTGATAATTTGCCTTGGGTCTGTGTACGAGATCCTCAAGGACCTTATTCTACTTATGCAAAAGTATATGGAGTTTCTTCTTTACCTACGGCATTTTTGGTTAATAAGAATAACGAACTGGTTTTAAGATTGGATGAAAAATCAGATTTGGAAGCTGAAATCAAGAAATTGCTTTAACATGTTTTACAGCATGTAAAAATAAGAGAGTCATATACTTGACTTATAAGAAAAAAGACTATCTTTGCAAACAGAAATAAAATATAAAGGGTTCCGGCATCGTTGAACATGTCGGAATTCTTTTTTGTTTTATATCAAAATCAGAATTATTAATTAATAACGAAATATTAGGAGGAAAATTATTATGGCTTATATGTCAGAAGAAGGCTATCAGAAGTTGTTAGCCGAATTAAAGCATTTGGAAGCAGTGGAACGTCCTAGGATTGTTGCTGCTATTGCTGAGGCACGTGATAAAGGAGATTTGTCTGAGAATGCAGAATATGATGCAGCAAAAGAGGCTCAGGGATTGCTCGAAATGAAAATTAACCAGCTTAAGGCTACTATCGGTGATGCTAAAATCATTGATACATCAAAGATGAAGGCTGATACAGTTCAGATTCTTACACGTGTTGAACTGAAGAATGTAAAAAACAATATGAAGATGGCTTATACTATCGTTTCGGAAAGTGAAGCTAATCTTAAGGAAGGAAAAATTTCAGTTGCTACTCCTATTGCACAAGGTTTGCTTGGCAAGAAGGTTGGTGACGTGGTAGAAATTACTATACCTCAGGGTAAAATCAGTCTCGAAATTTTAAGTATATCATTTTAATTGTTAAGGCGGGTCTGCTTTGTGCAGGCTTGCCTTATTTAATATTTATAAGATATGGCTACTATATTCAGTAAAATTGTTGCAGGAGAAATTCCAAGCTACAAAGTGGCGGAGAATGATAATTTTTATGCTTTTCTTGACATTAACCCGTTGGTTAAAGGTCACACTTTGGTAGTACCGAAAAGAGAGGTTGATTATATTTTCGACCTTGAAGATAAAGAACTTGCTGAGATGCATGTTTTTGCGAAGAGTGTTGCTTTGGCTATTCAGAAGGCTTTCCCTTGTAAGAAAGTAGGTGAAGCTGTAATAGGACTTGAAGTTCCGCATGCACATATACATCTTATTCCTATTCAGAAGGAATCGGATATGCTTTTTTCCAATCCTAAACTTTCGCTTACATCAGATGAGTTTGTTGAGATAGCTCAGTCAATAAACAAGATATGGTCTGAAAATCAGAAATAATTTTCCTTATTATATTATATAAAGCCATCTTTATGATGGCTTTTTTTATTTGTTATCATTAAATTTGCATCTGTTAATGTGAAAAACTTTTTATATGGTTAGAAGATTTATCGGTGGACTTATTTTTTCGGTCCTTTCCTTGGTGATGTTTGCCCAAAATTATCAGATAAAAGGAACTGTTGTAAGCAAAACTACGCGTGAGCCTTTGGAATTTGTTAATATATTGGTTGTAGGACTGAATATAGGTGCGTCAACGGATATAAATGGAAATTTTACAATTAATTCCGTACCTCCCGGTATATATCAGTTGAGAGCTTCTACCATAGGTTATAAAACTGTTTTTACAGAAGAGTACAGAGTTAATCATATTACACCTCATATCAATATAGAGATGGAGGAAGAAAGTACAGCTATATCTGAAGTGACTGTTACAGCATCTCCTTTCCGAAGAGTGGCCGAGAGTCCTGTCAGCTTGAGAGTTATAGGACTTCAGGAAATAGAAAAAGCGCCGGGTGCCAACCGGGACATATCGCGTGTTGTACAAAATTATCCTGGAGTAGCATTTTCTCCTATAGGGTATAGGAATGACCTTATAGTTCGTGGTGGTGGCCCTTCTGAAAACAGATTTTATTTGGATGGAGTTGAAATCCCTAATATAAATCATTTCAGTACTCAAGGTGCATCCGGTGGACCTGTAGGACTAATTGATGCAGACTTGATACGCAATGTTAAATTCTATAGCGGAGCTTTTCCGGCTGATAGAGGAAATGCCTTGAGTTCGGTTCTGGATTTTAGCCTTCGTGACGGAAGTATGGAACGCAATTCGCTTAAAGCTACTCTAGGCGCATCAGAAGTTTCTTTAAGTTCTAATGGACATATAGGCGACAAGACTTCTTATCTTGTGTCAGTAAGGCAGTCGTATTTACAGATGTTGTTCAAGGTTCTGGGCCTTCCGTTTCTGCCGGCATATACAGATGCTTCTTTTAAAATTAAAACAAGGTTCAACGATAAAAATGAACTGACAGTTTTAGGCTTGGGTGGGCTGGACCGTATGAAATTGAATATGGATATAGACAGTGATTATGCGGAATATCTGTTAAGTTATTTACCTACAATAGAACAGGAAACATTTACCTTGGGAGGTGTTTACCGTCATTATTCTGGTAATCATGTACAGTCTGTTACATTAAGCCATAGTTATCTTCATAACCGGAACTTCAAATATCAGGACAATGATGACAGCAACCCGGACAATCTTAATCTTGATTTGGGCTCTGTTGAGCAGGAGACCAAGCTTCGTGTTGAGAATACATCTGAATGGAGTTCATGGAAAGTCAATGCCGGATTTGAATTGAATTATTCCCATTACACAAATGATACATATCAGAAGGTTTTCTCTGATATCCTGCGTGAGTTTAATTATAATACCACCCTTAATATGCTTAGATGGGGTATATATGCTTCTGCGGATTATAAATCGTTTGATGAGAAGTTCACTGCTTCGTTGGGATTAAGAACCGACGGCAATAATTACAGTGACAAGATGAAAGAATTATGGAGACAGCTTTCGCCACGTATGTCAGTATCATATCGTTTGACAGACGGGCTTTATCTTAGTGGTCATATGGGGCTTTATTATCAGCTCCCTGCATATACAGCTTTGGGATATAAGGATAATGATGGCGTGTATGTCAATAAAAATCTTGACTATACTTCAGTAACTCAGGAAAGTATTGGGTTGACGTGGAATCCTACAGAGACTATGGAAGTTTCTGCTGAAGGATTTTATAAGAAATATAACAATATGCCTCTTTCAGTAGCCGACAATATACCGCTATCATGCAAGGGAAACGATTATGGAGTTATCGGTAATGAATTGCTTGTATCAGATGCAGAAGGCCGTTCATATGGTGTGGAAATCATGTTCAAATGGTTGTTGGCTAAGAAACTAAACCTCTCTTCTTCACTTACTTTCTTCAGGAGTGAGTTTAAGTCGGTTAAGGACAATGATTATGTACCTTCAGCTTGGGACAACAGGTTTATATTCAATATGAGCGGAACATATAACCTGCCAAAGAACTGGAGTGTCGGTATGCGTGTATGTGCAATCGGCGGTTCGCCATATACTCCATACGATGAAGAAAAATCGTCACTTATAGAGGCATGGAATGTACAGGGACGCGCTTACTATGACTATAGCCGTTATAATATGGAGCGTTTGCCGGCATTCGGACAATTGGATGTAAGGGTTGACAAGACATTCTATCTTAAGAAATGTATGTTGGGTTTCTATCTGGATATACAGAATATTACAGCCAGTAAACTCCGTCAGGCAGATGCTCTTATGAGTACCGGAGTGGAAGATCCTGAACGTCCTGGACATTATGTGATGAAGAGTATAAAGATGGAAAGCGGAACATTGTTGCCTACTATTGGAATAACATTCGAGTATTAAGCTTTTGCAAATCTTTTTAAAAGCCTTTTCAAAAACTGGTAAAAATAGACTTAACTGCTAAAATAATTCATATGCAAAGTATATTGATAGTAGAAGATGAGAAGCGTGTAGCCGACCTTCTGAAAGCCGGACTTGAGGAGAATGGCTATAGTGTGATGGTGGCATACGATGGAGAGATGGGCTTGCGTTTGTTCCGTTCAAATGAGTTTCATCTGGTAATCTCGGATATTGTTCTTCCCGGGCTTGACGGTTTTGGACTATGCAAGGAGATAAGGAAAATCAATCCGGATGTACCGGTGCTTATGCTTACGGCTCTTGGTTCTACCGATGATAAACTTGATGGTTTTGATGCCGGAGCAGACGACTATATGTTGAAGCCATTTGATTTCAGGGAACTTAACGCACGTATCAGGGTATTGCTAAAAAGGTATTCATCGCCACAGACTGTAAGACCGGACTCTGTATCATATTCTGACATATCAATCAATCTTAATACATGCGAAGTAACGAGAAACGGGATGCAGATAAAACTGTCTCCTAAGGAATATAACCTATTTGTCTATATGGTGGAAAATACGGAAAGGGTGATAAGCCGTATGGAGATAGCAGAGAAGGTATGGAACACGCATTTCGACACGGGAACAAACTTCATTGATGTCTATATAAACTATCTGCGCAAAAAGATAGACAAGGATTTCGATACAAAACTTATACACACAAAACCAGGAATGGGATTTATTCTGACAGATAAACCGCTATGAAGATAAGAACCGCACTTACTCTTAAAAATTCGCTTGTAACGGCAGCTGTTTTTGCGCTATGCTTGTCATTGGTATATGTGGCGAGCGAGCATATCCGGAGCAAAACTTTTTTTCATGACCTCAGGAGCGAGGCTGTCACCAAGGCCCATCTCTTCTTGGGAGGGCAGGTGAACTCGGAAGTGATGCAGTCTATCTATCTTAATAACCGCAAATTTATTAATGAAGTGGAGGTGGCTGTGTATGACACTTCATTCCTTATGCTCTATCACGACGCAGTGCAGAATGATATAATAAAGGAGGACAGCGCTATGATACAGACCATAGTGGCTGATGGCGATATGGAGTTTTATGTTGACGGTTATCAGTGTATAGGTATGCTTTATGACTATGGAGGAAGGAAATATGTAGTCACAGCTGCTGCGTACGACGGATATGGATATGATAATCTCTCCTCTCTTCTTAATGCACTTATAGTATTGTTTGTTATCGGACTGAGTCTTTTGTTCGTTTCAGGATATTATCTTTCGCGTGCGGCATTAAAGCCAATCCGTGATATTGTGGCAGAGGCTGAGAATATCACAGCTACAAGCATCAGTCGCCGCTTGCCTGTCAAGAACGAAAAGGATGAACTTGGCGAACTGGCAACTACTTTCAACGATTTGCTTTCAAGGCTTGAAGAGTCTTTCAATTCGCAGAAGATGTTTGTAAGTAATGTGTCGCACGAACTGCGTACTCCGCTTGCGGCTTTGATGGCAGAGCTGGGAATAACACTTCAGAAAGAGCGTACTCCGCAGCAGTACAGGGATGCGCTTGACAATGTGATGAACGATGCGCGCAGGATGAATAGTCTGATAGACGGACTGCTTAATCTTGCCAAGGCTGATTATAGTAAGGAGCAGATAAGTATGCAGGAAATACGTCTTGACGAACTTCTGCTTGATGTGCGCGAATGTATTCTCAGGGCACACCCTGAATATAAAATTGAACTGGTTTTTGATGAACAGGAAACGGATGATGACCGTTTTGTCACCGTCAGCGGAAACTCATATCTTCTCAGTATCGCTTTCTCAAATCTGATAGAGAATAATTGCAAGTACTCACCGGACAGGGCTTCATTTGTGCAGATTTCGTTTTGGGACAAATGGACAGTAGTCCGCATGTCCGACAATGGAGCAGGGCTCTCCGATGATGAGCGGCAGAACATGTTCAAACTGTTTTACAGAGGTAAGCAGGAACATGTTGCGGCAGGTCATGGTATAGGTATGGCCCTGGCCCAGAAGATAATAAATCTTCATCAGGGTAAAATAAACGTATTGTCTGATGAGGGAAAGGGAACAACATTCGTGGTTGAAATGGAGCATCTTTAAACATCATTCTAATGGAATTCTAATACCGTTCTAATAGTCTTCTAACACTGTTCTAAACGTCTCCAAACTACCTTTGCAGCGTGAAATTTAACCATGATGTGTAACGCTGAAAAAAGAAAGAACAATGTTGAGGAAGAAAAAATTCGGACCAAATTCAGCTTTTAATGCAGAGAAAGTATTTCTTGCTGCTTCACAGCCTGTAGGCTCAGTATTCAACTATTTTCAGACTAACCCGCGAGGGCTTTCTGCTGAAGAAGTGGAAATCCGCCGTTCCGAGTATGGCGTGAACGAGGTGGAACATGAGAAAAAGAAAAATCCTATATCAGTTTTTGTCAAGGCATTCATAAATCCGTTTATAGGTGTTTTAACTATATTGGTCATTGTTTCGTTTATTCTTGATGTGGCTCTTGCTGCTCCTGGTGAGCAGGACTGGACTGCCATAATAATCATATCTGTAATGGTTGTGTCAAGTTCGATACTACGTTTTTGGCAGGAGTGGAAAGCAAATGTATCTAGTGAAGCCTTGCTGAAGATGGTAACCAATACCTGCAGTGTAATAAGGCAGGACGATGACGATACATGCGAGATAAGCATTACGGAGCTTGTTCCGGGAGATGTAGTGAGAATAGCTGCCGGAGATATGATTCCTGCCGATGTGCGAATTGTTGAGGCTAAAGACCTGTTTGTAAGTCAGGCATCGCTGACTGGAGAATCGGATCCTATAGAAAAAACACCGGACTGTAAGGGCGCAAAGAGTGGCAGTGTGGTGGAACTGGGTAATATCTGTTTCATTGGTTCCAATGTGGTGAGCGGTTCCGGTGTAGGTATAGTCATTGCTACAGGGAATAATACATATCTTGGCACTATTGCGCGCAGTATAGCAGGACATCGTGCCGCTACAGCCTTCGACAAGGGTATCAGTAAGGTCAGCTTCCTGCTCATACGCTTTATGCTTGTGATGATTCCTTTTGTTTTTCTTGTTAACGGTATTACCAAAGGCGATTGGCTTGAGGCTTTCATATTTGCAGTATCTGTGGCTGTAGGCCTTACTCCTGAGATGCTTCCTATGATTGTTACTGCCAACTTGTCTAAAGGAGCCGTTGCTATGTCGAAAAAGAAAACCATCGTGAAAGACCTTAATGCCATTCAGAATTTCGGAGCAATGAACATTCTGTGTACGGACAAGACCGGTACATTGACTTGCGACCAGATAGTCCTTGAAAAATATATCAATGCCGATGGCAGCAACGACGAGAACAAGCGTATCCTGCGTCATGCCTATTTCAATAGTTTTTTCCAGACCGGACTGAAAAACCTTATGGACAAGGCTATTCTTTCGCACGTGAAAGACCTTTCGCTTGAATATCTGAAAGATAATTACCGTAAAGTAGATGAAATACCTTTCGATTTTACACGTCGCCGCATGTCGGTAGTTGTGGAGGATACTCAGGGGAAGCGTCAGATTATAACAAAGGGAGCGGTAGAAGAAATGCTGGAAATATGCTCGCATGCCGAATTTGCCGGTGACGTACATCCGCTGACTGTAGAATTGAAGGATAAGGCACGCGAGATAAGTGAGAGAATGAACCGTCAGGGAATGAGGGTGATAGCTGTGGCTCAGAAGAGCTTTCTTGATAAAGAATCTGATTTCTGTATTGACGATGAAAACGATATGGTTCTGATAGGATATCTGGCTTTCCTTGACCCATCGAAACCATCGGCAGCTAATGCTATACGTCAGTTGCATGAACATGGTGTAGAGGTGAAAGTACTTTCCGGAGACAATGATGCCGTTGTGCGTACCATCGCCCGTCAGGTAGGTATTGACACTGCAAATTCTGTTACCGGACCGGAATTCGATTCAATGTCAGATGAAGAGCAGAGAACTGCCGTAGCCAGAGCTACTGTATTCTCAAAGCTTACACCGATGCAGAAGACACGTATCATAACCCTTCTTCAAGAGCAGGATAATACGGTAGGTTTCCTTGGAGACGGAATAAATGATGCGGCAGCATTGCGCCAGTCGGATATAGGTATATCTGTTGATTCCGCTGTTGATATTGCCAAGGAGAGTGCGGATATCATCCTGTTGGAAAAGGATCTAATGGTTCTTGAAGACGGAGTGCTTGAAGGCAGAAAGACTTTCGGGAATATTACAAAGTATATAAAGATGACTGCAAGTTCCAACTTCGGTAATATGTTCAGTGTGATGGCTGCTAGTGCGTTCTTGCCTTTCCTGCCTATGATGCCTATTCATCTGCTGATACAGAATTTGCTGTATGACGTATCGCAGACTACAATACCTTTTGACAAGATGGATGCGGAGTATCTAAAGAAACCTCGTCGTTGGGATGCTTCTGATTTGAGTCGTTTCATGATGTATATAGGACCTATAAGCTCCATATTCGACATACTTACATATGTAGTGATGTGGTATGTCTTCGGATGTAATTCTGTGGAGCATCAGGCTTTGTTCCAGTCTGGCTGGTTTGTAGAAGGACTGTTGTCGCAGACTCTTATTGTACACATGATAAGAACCCGCAAGATACCTTTTATACAGAGCCGTTCATCCTGGCAGGTCGGATGCCTAACAGTGATAATTGTTGCCATCGGTCTGTTCATACCTTTCAGCAGTTTCGGAAGTGCCATAGGATTACAGCCGTTGCCTTTGAGTTATTTCCCATGGCTATTCGGAATATTGTTGTCCTACTGTGTTCTCACACAGATGATAAAGAACTGGTATATAAGAAAATTTGTAAAATGGTTATAATTGAAAATTGAATGGGAAATGACAGTAAAAAGAATAAGAATGATGGTGGGTGCCTTGATAATTGGCACCCTCCACCTTAATGCCGGTAATACGGATTTCGGAATGGAATATACTACAGAAATGCAGACTGATTTCCGTAAGAAAGTTAACTGGGTTAATCTACTTCGTACAGATTTTACATACAGTCCGGTGCGTAATATAAGTTTCGCCATGGCTACGGTAAGTATTTCGGAAACAACGGCTGACGGATTGATGGACGGCAGACTTACATTTTCAAATATAGAAGAGGAAAATACTCCATTGGCTCCTGCTGTGATAGGGCTGGAATGGAAAAACGGTGCTTCTGCACTTTTCATAGGTGTCAGAAATCTTAATGAGGATTATTTTACATCTCCTGTAACTTCTTTGTTTACCAACAGTTCATGCGGGATATTTCCTACATTGTCGGTAAATTATCCTTTGGCCAATTATCCTTGTGCCTCTTTGGGAATAGATTATAAATTGTCGATAAAATAGACTTTGAGGTTTCTGTATATAATGGAAAAGGGTATAAAAACTTTTGGGGAAGAGATAATGTGTTTCGTTTCTGTCCGTCTTCTGATGGAGTGATAGGTGTAACTTCTTTAAACTATACTAATGATGTTGGCTGTTATTATATGGGCGGTGCTGTATGTAGCAGCGTCAGTGTTTCTGATGTGGAGGGAACTGAAGAACTTCCGGAACAGAAAAAAGAAAATAAAGTGAACGGAGTGTTATGGGGATATGCTGAACGGAAATTATCAGACAAGGTTTATTTGCTGTTGCAGGCTTCAGGTTTGCTGTATAAGGATGCGGAATGTAAAAACTATTTCGGCATAGGTTCACTGGCAGAACTTGGAAAAAAGATAGAAGCCGGTGCTTTTGTAGGATATGCAACTTTCTCAACAGAATATGAGGTAGCATCGGAATTAACCTGCAAAATTCAATTGAGGAAGAACCTTTACGTTCAGCCTGCATTGCATTATGTTCATAATGGACATTTTAGCGGAATGGCAGGATTATTCAGAATGGGGTGGAGTATATGAAGATGCATTTTGGGACATTAATTAAATATTCACTTATTTTGTGAATATAAATAAAACTATTATCTTTGTGTCAGACAATAATATAAAGATTAATGTATATTGAGTTTGACAAAGAATATCTGCGTGAACTGTTTGAAAATGGTCATACGAATGATAGAAAACACCGTTATCAGCCAGAGGTTATAAGAGGATACCAGAAAGCTGTGTTTACTATTATTTCAGCTAATACCATAACAGATTTATTCCGTTTCAATGCTTTGAATTATGAGGCGTTGCATGGAGATAAGGAAGGTATTTCGTCAGTTAGAGTAAACCGTAAGTATCGTCTTGAGTTTACGGTAAGAGAAGAAATGGGCGAGCAGATAATAACTGTATGTCGATTATTGGATATAAGTAACCATTATAAATAAGTAAATATGGATACATCAAAGAAAATTTATGCCCCACATGAATTGGTTCCATCTATACCGATACATCCCGGAGAGATGCTTAAAGATGAACTTGAGGCGCGTGGTATTTCGCAACGTAAATTTGCTGCTATTATAGGTATGGCATATACTGCATTTAATGAGATTATAAATTGCAAAAGACCTATAACTACAGATACGGCTCTTAAGATAGAAGCGGCAACAGACATTCCTGCTTATATTTGGATTAATATGCAGTCTGCATATAATATGCAGATAGCTAGACATGATAGCAAGTTGTCTGCCATTTTGGATAATATACGGAAATCTGTAGCGGTATTTTAAATTAAAGCCGTTCAGCGAACATTCACTAAACGTTTACTGAACGGCTTTTTCTCTTTATGCAGGATAATTCAAATTCTCCTCAGTAGCCTTTTCCAATACCTCTTCAAGATATTTTTTTGCTTCCCATTTTGCCATAGGAAGATTCATCATCAGGTAGTTACCGCAATCTTTTGCTGTAGCTCCCGGAACTTCACCTTCATAATCGGCAATGAAACGGAAAGTTTCTATCATCAGCGGAAGAATGTCTGACGATTTCAAATCACCTTTTACTACAAGATAATTGCCTGTGAGGCATCCCATAGGACCCCAGTATATAATCTTGTCAGCCCATACAGGATGGTTGCGAAGGAATGTTGCGGCCAGATGTTCTATTGTATGTATGGCCGAAGGACTTAATGCCGGTTCGCGGTTAGGTTCTTTCATGCGGACATCGAATGTAGTCACAGTTTCTGATCCTACCTGGTCCTGTCTTGACACGTATATTCCGCGCAGCATGCGGATATGGTCGATTGTAAAGCTTGGTATCTTTTTCATATCTTCAGAAAATAATATGTTATATAAAGTTCATCAGATACAAAAGTACAAAATATAAAAGAACAAAGGCGGTTTTGAACCGCCTTTATTACTAAAATTCTATATCCGAACCTTTATTTACGAGAAGCTGATACTTGATAAATCCCCCTGATTTAGAAGAGTATTTAGTGTATATGGCAGTGATGTTGCCTGTTGCACCGTTTTCAGGCAACCCATTCAAAGCAAAGTTGGCGTATCCGCTTACTCTAAGTATAAGGTTTGCTTTCTTGTCTGTTTCATCCGAAGTGTCGTATGTGAATAGGGACGAACCGTAATACCTTTTGTTGTCATAGTTATAAGCGTAAGTAGGAGTAAGGCCCTCATTCTCATAATACTTGTTGGTATAAGTAGCTTCAGTAGAGTTGTTCAGATAAACAGCTTCCAGATATTGAGGATATTTGTCTCCGTCGAATGCTCCTGCCTTATATGTAAGACCTTCCAGTCTGATTAGTCGTCCAAGGTTGTTGTCGTTCAGTACCGAAGTGTAGTTTTCCGGAGTAGCAACGAGGATATTTTCATCACTAAGTTGTCCAAGTTCACCGGCAAAAATATGTGCATCCCTTTCTACCTGAGTTTCAAGGTTTCTGTTTGCATAATTTTTTTCAAGGTCTTTCTCGCTTGGTTTTCCGCCGACACTCAGCATATATCTGTAATTTCCTATTGCGAGTCCTTTAAGTTTGACATATAGAGTCTGCCCCATCTGATAATACACATAATTGCTGACCATCAGTTTCAGCTCTATTCCGGCTGTTCCATCGTCAATATAAACGGACTTATAGACATTTCCTGCCTGGTCGCTTGAAATAACCTTACCCTTAATGACTATATCATCTGTTATCTCTTTATATTGTGCAAGTCCTACAGACTGACACATGTCCTTCAGTTCCTTTATTGATATAATCTCGCATCCTTCGCTTGTAAAATCGGCATCAGTCCATACTTTAGCAGGTTCCGGTTCATCAAAATTGCTGTAGCATCCTGTAGTCAATGTGGATAATATGGCTATAAAACCGTATATCAAATATTTTTTTATCATAATGTAGTCTTTTTAATGTCAATGTTAGAAACGGAAATATAAGTTCAGGTAATAGTTTGTACCGAACATATAGAAATATTTTGCATCGAACGGTTCGTAAGTCAGAGTGCTGGCTTCCTTGTTCTTCAGCAGACGTATCTGTTCATAACCTCCGGTCTTGATGTTCCGATTATTCAGAAGATTGTCCACACTCAGACTGAATCCTAATGTATATGTACGGTTTATATACCAGTTCTTGCCCACGCTGGCATTCATTACGAATGCAGGGTCGAACTTCTCCTGAGCTCTGATGGCTTCAACCATTTCCGGATTGTCAAGCATAGGCTTTGTCAGGACTGCATCTGTTCTGTATAATGGACTCATGGACAGATACATGTTGTTATAATAGTTCATATCCAATGACAGGAACAGATTGTTGCGGCTACGGTATGACAGACCTATGTTTGCAGCAGTCTGTGGAGTGCTTTCCACTTTCTTTCCTTTCCAGTATACTTTTCCCTGGTTGATTACTTTTGCGCTGTTGTCCTGTATCTGTACATAGTCGGGATTGTTTGAATATATGTACTGTCCCCAGCTCAAGGCACCTTTCAGTGCAAGCCCTTCATATACAGGAATAGAGGCGGCCAGTTCCACTCCGTAGTGTGTCTTGTTTATTCCACTCATTGCAAAGTTTGAGAAAGTGGCAGCCACATCATCGTAATATGATATTACCTTCGACTGGTCATTGAAGGCGGTATAGTATCCTGAAATTCTCGCTTTGAGGTCACCTATACGCATATTGTATGATGCATCAGCGCCGAAAACCTTTTCAGCCGAGATACCGGGAGTGATATCATTCCTTGTACGTGGAGAAACAAAGGCCGACTGGAATGAAGGTGCATCCTGCATGTATATTACGTTTGCTTCGATATTGTGGGCCGACGAGAAAACATATCTGAAATTTGCCTTAGCCTTATAAGTCAGATAATTCAGCTTTTTGGAGTCTCCCTGAGAGTTGTCTATAAACAGACCTTTTCTCCATATACCGTGTCGCCATATTGAGGAATAACCTATTTCTCCACCTAAGGCTACATGCAGATTATTGATATTGAAATCATATTTCAGCCATCCTTTTGAACTTATGGCGTTACCATAGTAGTCGTAGCTGTATTTGTCGCCTTCTTTTGCTATAGGAGCCTTGCCGTATTTCTCATAATAATCCATATTGTTCTGGTAAGAAATGATATCAATACCCAAGTCTCTTTCGGCAAACTTGTCTATATCCACCCAGTAGTCACCTCCTAACAGGTCTTTTACCTCACTGTAATATTCAGTGCGGTTACGTCTGAAATTTAATCCTCCGTTCAGTTTTGAATTATCCTTGAATATATGCGAGAACTGTGTGTACAGATTCCAGTCCATCTGGTCGGTGTGGCGTTCTTCTATCATGTTTATAGACCTGTGTCCTTCGCCATACTCCTCGTTTACCGGTTGGTTTCTGTTTATCATGTACAGATTATCCCAGTTGATATGTGTAATATTGTTTTCATTGCTTCTCCAGGCCTCTTCAAGCCATGCTCCGGTTTCTGTTCCTGTATAGTAACTTGGAAGATATCTGTAGTAGTCCGGTCTTGGGTCAGGACCGCCATACCATGTAAGAGCCGAATATCCGTTCTGTCCGAATCTCAATGAAGATGCCACATTCAGTTGTGTGCGCTCATTGATGTCGAATGTATAGTTCAGCATGGTCAGAGGTTCGTGATATTCGCGGACTCTTGCATTACGTTTCTTGTCGTTCTGCCATCCCCAGTTAGGGTTGTAGTAATTATTGCCAAGCAAGTCGTAGGCTTCCTGAGTTGAGGCTTGTTGAGCTCCTCTTTCAGTCGGTGCGCCAAGTGCTGTGAGAGTCAGTCTGTGCTTGCTGTTGAACTGTTTCTCTACAGCAGCAAAGTATCCGTATGCATTATAATATACTCCGTCCACATAAGCGTTGTTTCCCTGGCGGGTAGATACGGAAAAGGCATATGACCATCCGTTGTCCTGTACACCCGATGAATATGTAACCATACCTCTGAACCGGTAAGTGGAATTAGTGCTTACGAGGCTTGCTCTCAGTCCTTTTCTCATTTGGGTAGGGCGGGTATTGATGTTAGTCACGCCTCCTATGCCTCCAATACCCATTTCTCCCATCTGCAGTCCGGTGGTTGTTTCCTGATTACGTGTAACATCGTTCAGTCCGCTCCACAGCGACCATGGAGAATATCCTGTCATGGCATCATTGAGCTGTATACCGTTCATATAAACATCAGAGAATTGCGAATCGTATCCTCTTACATTGAAACGCATCTCGCTGAACTGATATGAGGCGATATTGTTGAACACGTCTTTTGATGAAGAGAGTGATGTCGGTATAGACTGTGCGTCGTCCAGACTTTCTGTGTCGAACTCTGCAAAGATAGCATCGTCCATAGCCTGCTGTCTGTTTGCAGGAATCATTACAACACGCAGTTCCCGCATATTCGAGCCTACTCTTACAGGAAGAATCAGGTCCTCATATTCGGCTGTCTTCATATGAAGTTCATATTCACCTTTTTCTACATTCTCGAAAAGGAACTCTCCTTTTGCATCAGAGATAGTGGTTCTGTTGCCAGGCATAAGGACAATCCTGACATTGTCTATTGTAGAGCGTGTGGTACGCGAAACTACAATACCTTTTATCCCACCGCCAATCTGTGCGAATCCGGTGGAACATACCATCGTTATCAGCAATATTAATAATGCTTTCAGTTTCATATAGCTAATTATTTACGTTTTATTATTTTCCTACATAGATATAAACAGGGAAGTGGTCGCTGTATCCGCCCTGGAAATTGTTGCCCACGAATGTGCGTAACGGATATCCTTTGAACTGTCCTTCTTTCTGGACCATGTAATGACGTTTGAAGATGTTTCCGTAGAATTTACTTTTCTTGCCCTTCTTCAGCTTTAGTCCATTACTGTCTTTACTTATAAGGTTTCCGCTTACTACTATATTGTCGAAAATATTCCATGCATCTCCATAAGCCAAGGTTCCGTATCCGGCTTTCAGCAACTCGGCGTATGGGGCATAATAGTCATTTGCTTTTATATCCTTAAGTTTCAGTCTGGCGTACATACCTTCCTCACCGGCAATACTCTTGTCTGTAGGGTCATCATTAAAGTCGCCCATCATTATTACCTTTGTGCCAGGTCTTAAGGCTCTTACCGAGTCGGCTATCTCCCTCATCTGTTTTCCTACAGCTATTCTCTTGAACTCTGATGCTTCCTTCCCTCCTAATCTTGAAGGCCAGTGAGCTACCATGAAGAAGAAATCCTCATTCTCTATTTTTCCCCACATGGTTACTATATCTCTTGTCTTGAAGTCAGACAATGACGGAACTATTGTTCTGAAAGCCTTCGAGCCTTCCAGTTTCAGAACATCAGGTCTGTATAGGAAAGCAGCATCCACACCTCTGGCTTCAGGTGAGTCATAGTGTACTATTCTGAAATCTGCCGGAGAGAGTTTTTTAGTTGATACGATATCCTCAAGTACATTTCTGTTTTCAACCTCGCATACTCCGATTACTGCCGGATAGTCTTTGTTTATGGCAGAGATATCAAATAGAACCTTTTCTATATTGGCGAGCTTCTTGTCGTACTTTTCCTGTGTCCATTTTTTAGGACCTTCGGGAGTAAACTCGTCGTCCAATACATCTGGGTCGTTCTGTAGGTCGAAGAAGTTTTCTAAATTGTAGAACGCTATTTTATAAGGTTTCTGTGATAGGGCAGGCATACAGAATACACCTAATAATATCCCTATGGTCAAGATTTGTTTCATTTGTTTATAAGCATTTAGTTTAGATACCAATCTATTGTATTAAAGTCTTCCTTTACCTCTTCAGGGATATTGGGGAAGAATGTAAATCCTGTCAATCGCTCTATTTCTGATACACTCTTGCAGACAGCTTTTGTGATTTGTGAATCTGAATAAACTCTGTTCTCGAACCAGAAACCTATTGATTGCAATTCAGAGGCATTGCAGTCGTTTACCCATTTTCCGCTCATTCCTGATTTGCTCCTGAGCAGAATCTTGAAATAATGAGTCGGAACATCTACTTTAGTGCCATTGTTATCCGTTGCCTTGGTATTTGAATTGGCAAAATAAGCTCCCGTTACGACATAAAGTGTATCTGTACACATATAAGATTTTCTGATTTTCTCTTCCAGATTTACCCATATTGACTGATTGAATCCTGGACCTATCTGTGGAGTCTGGTTGGTGAAATAGAATGTCTGTTCGTTCATTTCCCTCGTCTTTGTTCTGTCCGCAGACGGAATCTGGTGTCCTCTGTCATATTTCGGATGTTCCTTATAGGCTTTATTGACGTATATCTGATATTTTTGTTCGATTTCAGGGTCATAAGTCCAGTTGTCAGTCCTGTCTATATTTCCCTGGTAACATTTATGCAGAGGATAAGCCACCCATAATGCAGCTTTGTGCGATTTGTCATAACACATGGAGTAGTTTCTGATTTTCTTTCCGTCTACTGTGACATAATGTGTCACATATTCAAAGTTGGCGTTGTTTTTATACTCAGGTATTTCTGCCCATGCGTTTTTCTGTGTATTTTCCCCATTGTTGCTGCCATCTCCATCGTTTTCATCGAGGTCAGGCTCATATGTTTGTCCCCTTTGTGTAAGTTCAAGAAGTTTTGATTCTTCGTTTTCTACTATTATACTTATGCAGGCTTTTCTTGATTTATCATTACTGTTTCCTGAATAGTATACATATATAGTGTTTGTCCCATCTGTCAGAGTTCCTTCTTTAGTTGATATATTGTTCGATAGAGAAAATGAACACCATTCTTCACCTTCGGTGATACTGGCTGTCCATTTGGTGTTTGCCATACCTTGAATAATAATCGAGGATACACCTTTATCTTTTTCTACTATGGAGTTTTCCTTCCATTGTATATTTGTATTGGTTGATATTTCGTCAGTCTTGTTTTCGCAAGAGTAGTTTAATATAGATATTAAAGCTACTATAAGGATAAAAATCTTTGTGTTGTATAGATTGGATTTCATTATGAAGTACTTTATTATAAGGAAGTAAAGAGAACATAAGTCACTTATGTTCTCTTTTAATATTAGTTTAAGTTCTATTTATTCGTTTACTTCTTCTATTGCATCTACAGACTTTATGCCTGGTTGTTTAAAATACGCAGAAAGGCTTCCATGAATAATGACTTTCTTTTTGTAATTTCCTATATTCGACTTTAAGTTCCAATTATTTCTTACATCTCCAGCTGGTAACTGAACAGGCATTATAATATTTTTATTATTTACATCTGCTTCTGGATTGTCTGCTATAACAAGATTAGTTTCTACAGTAAATTCAGAGGTTTGTATTTTATCCATTGAGTTGTTTGCTGTACCAACAATGTATCCAATAACATATGCTTTAGTGCCTGGATTACTTTGTTTCATAGCTTCTTCCACTGAGTATGGATTTTCCATAGAACCATCTCCTTCTGCCGGAGTTTCTCCTGTAGATTGACCTTTTACAGTTATTGGAACATTAATAGAAGAACTTGTTCCATCTAATGTAATTGTAAGAGTTTGCTTAATATCTTGGTCAGTGTTATTAGCTGAGGCAGTTACTTCAATTGATGTTTCATTAACTGTAGCTGATAAGATATTGCTCAATCCTGTACAATTTAATGTTTTACCTTCACCGTTTTCTACAGTTACAGTTATAGTTTGAGTACCTCCTTCTGCTGTAAATTCGATAAAAGTTGGATTGACACTTACTATTTGAGGCTCATCAGTAGAAGAAGAGAATGCACTTACATCGCTAAGGTTGCGAGGAGCTATTTGTGGATTACTATTATATATAGTAGCTACACCTGTTATGTCGCCTGTTGCATTATTGAAAGTTTTATTTGCAAATACAGAATTAGCTTGACAATAAACTGTAAGATTAGTTCCTAAAACACTAAATTTATGAGTTCCAAATTTATCAGTTGTACACCAAGTACCAGTTGAATTTGAAGACACATTTTTGATTTTAACAGTCATAGCCTGGTAATCTGCAAGTTTATCAACAGTTATCTCAATTGGATTAATATTTGCAGTTCCTATCTTTTCTACTTTGCACCATTCTGAATCTTTAGCTCCGGTAACCTCGTACATTCCTTTATAGTTTTGAACTTTTGCAGCACCTTTCAATAAAGTAACTTTAATTTTATCTCCCATTTTTACGCCTAAAGTCTTAGGGTCTACTTGGCTTCCAAAGAGTGTTACTCCGTTCTTCTCAGTTGTAGCATTTTCTTCAGCAACCTGTAATTGATTAGTTACATAGTTGCCATTTTCAATATCTGCTTGTACTACAGCTTCAAAGTAGCGGTTTGCATTGTCATCTATAACTTGTCCTGTAGACATTGGTTCTGGCATTAACTCAATAAGTTCAGCTATTGTTATAGCTTCTGCTTCAGACGGTTCCGGGTCCGGAGTTTCGCTACCTTCTTCCAAATCTATTTCTTGTCCTCCGTTTCCTGTAGATAGTGTAATGTCGTCAAGACGGTATACAGAGCTTTCGTTAGCAGTGAACTTTATGTATAGTTCAGAAACTGAATTCTTAAGTGTAAAGTTTGCAGTTGCAAAAATCCAATATGGGTAGTCTGCATCACCGTTGTTCTTTTCATATGTAATATCTCTCCATTTAGTTCCGTCTGCACTTATTGAAACTTTGAAGTTGTCTGTGTTGAATGAGTTATCATATGAACTGTCTTCATTTATCGAAGAACGGCTTGCACCAAATGTAAGCTGAAGATTCTTCTGTCCTTCAGTTAAGGAAATCTTCTGTATTTCGAAAGTTGCAGGTGCTGTACTGAAGAAAACTACATTAGGACCTGAAGCACCGTCGTAAGCTTCGGTGTTGGCAAGACCTGAAGAACGTACAGATGTATTGTTACTGTCATAGACTACATTGGCAGAGCCGTTTCCTGTTTTATTCCATCCAGTGTATTCGTCAACATATGGCCAGTCTTCAGTGTTGAGAGTTTCATTTCCTACAGTTTCATTATATAGAACTTCTGATTCTACCACTGCACCCGCACTGACTTTCA
The DNA here is from genome assembly GCA_018884025.1 of Candidatus Phocaeicola faecipullorum. Classification (GTDB taxonomy): domain Bacteria; phylum Bacteroidota; class Bacteroidia; order Bacteroidales; family Bacteroidaceae; genus Phocaeicola; species Phocaeicola faecipullorum. The sequence continues at coordinate 32,530 of JAHLFB010000152.1, read as the reverse complement.
CAGTAGCACTTTTCAGAACTCCGGACTGATTGCTAATAGTGATATTGATTTTTGTGTTGCCGTTTGTTCCTTCAGGTACACTTACCTGTATTTTTTCAGAACCTGTTCCAGATGTTTTTGATAATGACAGCCATTCTGCATCTTCAACCTCTGCTACCCAGTCACGGTTTGTAGAGATTTCCAATTCTTGTGTTCCGCCGTTTTCGAAAGTTAAAGATGATGGATTAACCTCCAGATAAGGAGCTTCCGAATCTTGTTCGTCATCTGTACATGATGTAAATGATACTAACATCATTAACATAAGCAATAGCCCATGCCATGATTTTAAAGAATTAATTTTGTTCATGCTCTCAAATATTTAATGTTTAGTTTAGCCAATATTGGGATTACTTGTTCAAATCCGTTGCGAAATTATTGGCTGATATTGGAACCTCAAACATGGAAAACAGAATGACTCTGTAATTTAATTGCATTGTAACTGTTTTTACAATATCTTAGAGTTGTTTGCATGAGCAAAATGTAGGGTAAAAAGTGGTAAGTATGTTACATGTGTTGGTTATACACTGTTTTTCTGTGTTAAAATGTGTTTACATGATTGGAAATTCTTTCTTTATGATGTTCTGCTTCTTTTGAAATAAAGATGTAACAAGGTTTGTATAAAATATAAAATAATAGCCGGTTCACTATCGATAGCATACCGGCTAATACATATTTTTAAATTCTATTCGGCAACGCCTTCAGAAATGTTTCCGTTACCTTGAACGAGCGGTTTGCCATCTCTCCCCAGAAGTTCAGATACTGGTCGAAGTGGTTTTCAGCTCCCGGAGTGTCGCTGATGATTCTGAAGCTGATGAAAGGAACCTTATACAGATAGCAAACCTGAGCTATTGATGCAGATTCCATATCTACAGCCAAACCTTCGTGGAAGTTGGATTTTATTTCGTCCAGTTCCTTACGGTCGGTTATGAATTTGTCGCCTGTACAGATGAGGCCACCGTGGATGGCTGTTTCAGTGTCGAGCGACATTGCTGTATTGTATAGAGTTTCGTTACCCTCGAAGAAAGTAGGCAGCCCCTGAATCTGTCCGTAGGCATTTCCTTCGCCACACCATACATCGTGATACACTATATTGCGGCTCACTACCACATCCATCACCTTCAGGCAAGTGTCTATACCTCCTGCCACACCGGTGCTGATGATACAGTCAGGCTTGAAGTTTGTTATCAGTTCTACAGTACCGGCTGCGGCATTGACTTTACCTATACCGCATTGCATCAATACTATTTCGTTGTTGTTTATTTTCCCTTCTATATAGTTGAAAGGACCTTTGCTTGTTTCTTTTATTTCCGTAAGTTGGTTTGCCAGTTGCTTCTGTTCGGAAGACATGGCCGTGATAATTCCTATTTTCATCCGGTTATTTTATTCTAATTTTGATTTTCGCTGGCAAATTTACAATATTTCAAGCAGTATTATGTTATCTTTGCCGACTGAATACTAATAGTTTATTTAATTTTTCAATTCTTTGATATAGTATGAATTTATTCAAAAAACTTATTCCGGATATTGTGGCTGTGGTATTGTTTGCGGTAATATCGTTCGCATACTTCTTCCCGGCAGTCACAGAAGGACGAGTGTTGGCACAGGATGATGCCGTTGCAGGTATAGGTGCCGGACAGGAGCAGAAAGAGTATATGGAGAAAACGGGCGAACGCACCAGATGGACTAATGCGATATTTGGAGGTATGCCTACTTATCAGATGTCTCCAAGTTATGATTCGACCAAGGTACTTGGCTTTGTACAGAAACTGTATGGGCTTTTTCTTCCTTCGTGTACATGGTATGTTTTCATAATGCTTTTAGGTTTCTATATCTTGTTGCGCGCGTTTAACTTTAAAGTGTGGCTTTCGGCGTTAGGCGCTATTATATGGGCATTTTCATCGTATTTTTTCATAATAATTGCGGCAGGTCATATCTGGAAATTTGTCACTTTGGCATATATTCCTCCAACGATAGCCGGTATGGTATTGGTATATCGTGGAAAGTATCTGGCAGGGGGATTTCTGACGGCATTGTTTGTGGCATTGCAGATATTGTCCAACCATCCGCAGATGAGTTATTACTTCCTGTTCGTGATGCTGTTTATGGCTGTGGCATACGGCGTTATGGCTTATAGGGATAATAAGCTAAAGGAGTTTGTCAAGGCTTCCGGCGTACTGGTACTGGCAGGTCTTATAGGTGTATGTGTAAATATCTCAAACTTATATCATACATACCAATATAGTAAGGAGAGTATGCGAGGTAAAAGTGAACTTGTAAAGGAAAACTCTGCAAATCAGACTGACAGCGGATTGGAACGCGATTATATAACTCAGTGGAGTTATGGTATAGGCGAGACTTTTTCACTTCTTGTTCCTAATGTAAAAGGTGGTGCGTCTGTGCCGCTTGCCGCCAATGAAGATGCCATGAAAAAGGCTAATCCGATGTATCGTGGATTGTACTCACAGTTAGGACAATATTGGGGTGAGCAGCCTGGAACGTCAGGTCCGGTATATGTGGGCGCATTTGTTGTATTCCTTTTTATTCTGGGATGTTTCATTGTTAAAGGTCCTATGAAGTGGGCTTTGCTGGCTGGAACAGTTTTCTCCATTGTACTCTCCTGGGGAAAGAACTTTATGGGGGTAACAGACTTCTTTATAGATTATGTACCGATGTATAATAAGTTCCGTGCTGTTTCGTCAATACTTGTAATAGCAGAATTTACGATACCTCTCCTTGCTATTATGGCTCTGAAAGAAATACTTGACCGTCCGAATGTAATAAAGGAGAACGCAAAAGCATTTTATACCAGTCTTGCTCTGACGGGAGGATTGTCTTTACTGTTTGCTGTGGCACCTCATGTGTTTTTCTCATCGTACGTTTCTACTATGGAGATGTCTGCGCTTCAGAATGCAATTCCTCAGGAACAGCTTGTTCCTATTCTGACAAATCTTGAAGAAGTGCGTGTGTCGATATTCACTTCTGACGCATGGCGTAGTTTTATTATCATCATGATAGGTGTTGCTCTGGTTTATGCTTATTCTGTAGGTAAACTTAAGGTCAGGGCTACAGTAGTATTGATAACTGTACTGTGTCTGGTTGATATGTGGGGAGTGAACAAACGCTATTTGTACGACGAACAGTTTGTGGCTAAGGACACAAAGATGAAGCCGTATATGCAACCGTCTGAAACCGACAAGGAGATACTGAAAGACAAGACATTGGATTACAGGGTGCTGAATCTGGCGGTAAATACGTTCAATGAGAATAATACTGCATATTGGCACAAGAGTATAGGAGGCTATCATGCCGCCAAACTGCGTAGATATCAGGAAATGATAGAGGAGCATATACAGGGTGAGATGAGCGGAGTCTTCTCAAAACTGTCAGAAGCCGGAGGTGATATGAATAAGGTTGACAGTAATGCTTTCCCTGTATTGAATATGCTGAATACCAGATATTTCATCCTTCCGCTTCAGGGAGGAAAAACAGTTCCCGTGTTTAATCCTTATGCTTATGGAAATGCGTGGTTTGTTGATAATGTGGAATATGTTGATAATGCCAATGAGGAAATAGAGGCATTACATAATATTAATCCGCTGCATAATGCTGTAGTTGACAGACGTTTTGAAGCTCAGGTAAAGAATGTACAGGCTCCGGATTCATTGGATTATATAGTTCTGAAAGAATATCAGCCTAATGACCTGAAATATGAAGTTAGTTCAAAGAACGGAGGGGTAGTGGTATTCTCCGAAATATATTATCCGGGATGGATTTCTACTATAGACGGCGAAGAAGTGGAACATGGGCGTGCTGACTATATATTGCGTGCAATGAATGTTCCGGCGGGAAAACATGTGATTGAGTTTAAGTTCGATCCGAAGTCACTTCACGTAACAGAAACTATAGCGTATATAGCGTTGGCATTGCTTGCTCTTTGTGCCATAGTTGTAATAGTGATAGAGTCTAGAAAAAGAAAGTCTTAAACATGGTTGGCGTTACACGTACGTGTAACGGGTGGAACACGAAGGTGTAACGCGTGTAACACGTACGTGCAACGAGCGTAACACGAACGTGTAACGGTAAATAAATACAGGCGTTTCGCGGATTATCGACATATATAATCCATGAAACGCCTGATTTTTTATTTTGCGGTTCGGTCTTGGTTTGTCAGTTTCCCCTGTAAGTGGAATATCCGTAAGGTGACAGGGTTATAGGTACATGATAATGACTGTTGTCCTTAATCTCGAATACAACTTCAATAAACGGATAGAAAGACTCTTTGTCTTGCGATTTAAAATAAGGTTCGGTGTGGAATGTCAGTTTGTAAATACCTTTGTTGTCTGTTTGACCGTCTTGTAACAGGAAATTTTTTACCCTGCCATTATTGTCTGTTGTCTTTTCGTCAATACAAACCCATTTGTCTGCAGTTTCCATCTTGTGCAGGCTGATTTTTACATCTTTTGCAGGATAGCCTGTATTTATATCAAGAATATGGCTTGACAGCTGATACTGTTTTTCTTGTGAAAATACTTGCAGTGATGACAGGAACGCAAATAGTGCGGTTAATAGTAAGATTTTTCTCATAAGCTTTGGTTTTAGATGATTAATGAATTACTTATGAGACAAAAATATATAAATTTGTAATCATTACAAATTTAAGAGACCTGTCTTATTTGTTTTTCTGAATTATTAAGATGTATTTTCAACTCCTGGTACAAACGGCTGACAGGAAACTTATTTCTTCAGGATTGCCCTTATTATGAACCACAAATGATTGGCAACAGTAGATATGTAGCCATAATAATGACACATTATGTGAAAACGTTCCATTAAAGATGCTTTATGGTTTCGGGTTGTCATTCCCTCGTTTAAGTAGTCTATAATGGTAAGGCAGGAATTATGTATTTCCTTGCTCTTTTTCATTATGCGTATGCACCAGTCGAAATCTGCCGAGAAACGGTATTCCAGGTTATAAGGTTCGCTTATGGCAAGTTCCCGGCGTACGAAGAAAGCCTGATGGCATACCAGCATGCCTTTTCTGAAACTTTTCCATGTCAGTATCTCCGGAGCTGACAGGCGTCGCATTCGTATGAAATGTCCGTTTTCATCTACAATTGCCGTTTCGCCATATATCACATCGGGCAGTGTATCGCCTTTAATGCTGTGTACCATATAGAACAATGTGTCGTCTTCGTGAAGTTCGTCTCCGGCATTGAGAAAACAAATGTAGTCGCCAGTAGCCAGTTTCATTCCCTTGTTCATGGCATCGTACAGTCCTTTGTCAGGTTCGCTGACGAGACAGGCTATATGCTGCTTATATTTCTCTACTATCTTCAGTGTACCGTCTTTAGAGCCTCCATCCACGATGATGTATTCCACATTCTTGTAAGACTGTGTAATGACACTTTGTATAGTGTCTTCCAAAACTTTCTCTGCATTATACGTTACTGTGATAATGCTGAATTTTGGATGCTGACGCTGTATATGGTAGTTCTGGATGGGGCTATGCATTTTTGCCTGTTATCTTATTGTAAATCTGGATATATTGATGTGCTACTATTGATTCGGAATATGTGTTTACGGCTTTACGGTGTGCTTCCTCGCTGAGTGTCTGGTAGTCGCCGTCAGTGAGTACCCATTTTATTCCATTTGCCAGGTCTGATGCTGACTTGTATTCTGCTACATATCCGTTGTGAAGGTGGTCTATCATCTGTGGAATACCTCCTGTCTGGAAACCTACGCAAGGAATACCGCATGACATGGCTTCTACTATTGTATTGGGCAGATTTTCCTGTAATGATGGTGTCACATATACATCTACCGAATTATATATGTCCACAAGGTCCTTTTCACTTTTTACATAGCTCATGCTGTATATAGGAAAAGGGAACAACGATGTAAATTGTTCGGAATTCATTCCCATTATAACAACTCCCAGTTCCTTGGCAAATTCAGGCTCGTTTTTTGAAAGTATGTTACATGCTTCTATAAGATAGTCTATTCCCTTACGTTTATCTGTAATTTTTACAGAACCGAACAAAAGGAGTTTCTTTTCAAGCGGCAGCCCTAATTTTTCCCTAACTGTTTTTTTGTCACGTGGCATGAAGAGATTTGTGTTTATTGCGTTAGGGATGCTTGTTATATCCTGGTTTAAAGTAAGCATGCTCTTTCTGGCTTTCTCTTCCAGCCAGTGACTACAGGCTACGAATGTTATTTTAGAGTTTGAGAATATTTTTTGTTTTTTCTTGAATACCGTATATGATAAATCTTTTTTATGAGGTTTCAACAGTAATTCGCAGTTATGGCATTGTGTCTCATATTTCTTGCATTCTCCTGCATGATGACATATTCCGGTGAATGGCCACATGTCGTGCATTGTCCAAACAACTGGTTTGCCTGATTTAAGTATTTTCTCTATGTCGTTTAGTGAAAGCATTCCCTGATTAATCCAATGCAGGTGTATCACGTCAGCTTGTATAAATTCGTGCAGTTGTGTGATATCTGTTCCTGTGTTGGCTATGTCAACGGCAAACAGGTTACGACGTGTGAATCCGTTTGCTATCCATATGACAATACGTTCCCATGCAAATTGCCATATTCTCCTCCATGAACTTTTCAGGGGGATGACGGTTAGTTGCTCTGTCTGTTTGTTGCGGACAAGCATTTTAGTTTTGATACCATTGTTCTTCAGTGCATCCATCAGTCGGCTTGCTGCAATGGCTGCGCCTCCTATGCGTTCTGCCGTGTTTATAATCAGTATTCTCATGATTGGGAATTTTTTGCAAAGATAATGCTTACTGTCGTTGTTTATCCTAATTAAAGTAGGAATAATTTGTCTGAATATTGTTAAAAACGGCATTGTGAGCCGGTTTATCTTCCGAAATCACCCTTAAGAGTGCGTTTTATCCTTCTGATGGCTTTCGCCATGAATGAGTTGGTGCGTGCATAGTATCTCACGTAAGCCTGTCTTGCCTCTTTGTTTTCTATGGCTGGAATTATTCTTTTCACTTCAATTCTGTCCATAAAAAGATTTGACGAATACAGTCCTCCACCGCCACAATTAGTGCCGCTACCGTCAAATCCTTCATTCTGTACAAGTGATTTGCCGACGTTTAGCGATAGTATGTCATTTAGAAACAGTGAAGCGTTCCATCGTATGGCCCATGAATTGTTTTTCCCTTCAATTTGTCTTCTGAGCATGCGGGTAAATCCGTATCTTCCGTTGAAATCGAAGGTATATGTAAGATTTCTTTTTTCAAGTTCTTCAAGTAGTACCTTCCCGTCCGGATTGAAATATTTCCATGCTCTTTCCCATGTAGCCCATCCCCAGCTACCTGTCCATTTTATTAGAAATGTATCAGGTAGTGAGGTATCCTGCGTGAAGTCACAACCTTGTATATGTCCCACTTTTTCTTCATCTTTGTATATATACAGGGCATCATTCATGAATTTGAGAAAATATGGCGCTGTGACCAAATCGTCTTCAAGCACAATTACCTTGCCGTACTCTTTGACTTTTGTTGTAACTCCGTCTATAATGTTTCTGGCAAGTCCCCAATTTTCCTTTCTTTCTATGATGTGTATTTCCTTGAATCCGTTGATGGAGTGTATGTATTTTCTTACCTCATTAACAGATTCTTTTTGTTCAGGAGTTCTGGCAGCATCCGAATAAATGTATAACACACTTTCGGCGGCAAGAGTATTGCGTTGTAATGCCGCTATGGTTCGACGTACATGGTCTGGACGGTTAAATACGAAAAGGAGTATGGGAGAATATTCCATTTGTTTGATGCTTTTATAATTTTCATTTGCAAAAGTAGCAAAAGAAAACAAACTTGATTACTTTTGTGGGCATAATAGAATTTATAATTCGATTAAATTTTTTTTAATAATCATATTTACACAACTTGTTTTTGAATTGTGATAATATAATGGTTGCTTATGTTGGGTAAGAAAAGAGGTATAACATTGGTGCCTGTAGGAGGACTTGCCAACCGAATGAGGGCAATAGCGTCAGCTGTTGAATTGTCAAGGATTTGTAATTGCGGTCTTAATGTATATTGGTTTCGCGACAAAGGACTGAATGCGCATTTTCGTGATGTATTTTGTGCTATGGAAGATGATAGGATTAGAATAATTGAAGAAAATTTCTTTAATAAAGTATTATTCGATCGTCCTAGAAAGCATAATTTATGGATACCTTTGTTACCCCAGAAGTTCATTTTCGACAAGTGTATATATGAAAATAGAGTGAAGGAGTATTGTCATAATATATCTTTATTGGAATCATCTGTAAATCAGGGGGAACTTTATGTCGCTTCTTGTTATCCGTTGATTGAATATAAAAATTCGCTTCTTTCAGAGTTGTTTGTTCCTGAGAAGAATATTAATGATTTTGTATTGTCACGTATATCAAAAATGTCTGATTACAGAATTGGAGTACATATACGTAGAACAGACAATACTGTATCCATAATTAATAGTCCTGACGAACTATTTTATTCTGCTATAGATGAAGAAATACGTTTAAATCCTTTGGCTACAATATATTTGGCGACAGACTCTGACGATGTGAAATCAACTTTCAGAAAGAAATACGGTGACAGGCTGTTTACTTCCGGACAGACTGTCGATCGTAGTTCACTTATTGGAATATCAGAAGCAGTGACGGAAATGTACACTTTGTCCAAAATGAGTAAGATTTATGGCTCATGGGGTAGTACATATTCCGAAGTAGCTGCTGCATTAGGAAATATTCCGGTATTTATGCTAAAGAAATCTATGGAATAATTCAATTTAATCAAGAAAGCTGTTGCTCTTTTGTTTTGTTATCTTACGTGTGTTTATTACTTTATTTGTTGCTGCCGACAGTCGTAATGATATACTGGCGTATTTTATGGAATAATTGAATTTACCATGCAATAAAGATATAAATGCCTTCTTTATCGCGGCTAGAACACTATAGGCTGATGCCTTTATTAGGTTATAGTTGATATTCGAGAATTCTGACAGGAAATAAACATATTCACTATGGAAAAATGACTCAGTGGATACTTTTCTGTATTCTCTATCGTGGCATCCTTCTATTGAAGGAATATATCCTATAAGATAATTGTGGAAGTGGATACGGTTTATATAGTCTTTATCTTCTCCGTAATGATAGAATAATGGAGAAAAGCCTCCCACAGTCATTAAAACTTTTACTGGAATGAACCAGAATGCAGCGTTAATGAATTGACATTCTATAGGGGTATCGCTTGATGGTAATTTACTATTTTCGCTTAAATTGGCATATGATTTGAAACCTTTGTCAAAACTTTTACCATTGCCGCTTCTGTGAACAGGAGATAATATTCCGTATTCAGGATACTTTTGGCATGTCTCTACCATCGTACCTATGGTTTTACTGTCAATCCATGCATCCTGATTTAGAAGAAATACAGCATCAAACTTCTCTTTTATGGCTATTTCAAATCCGATGTTATTCGCCTTTCCGAAGCCTAAATTAGAATTTGATTCTATTAGTCTTACGTTTTTCCATTTATTTTTTATTATTCTTACGGTATTGTCTTTTGAACAATTGTCAACGACTAATATCTCTGTAGGATATTCTGATGAAAATAGACTACCGAGACATTTGTCAATCCATTTTTCAAAATTATATGAAACAATTATTGTCAGTATCTTCATGGCTATCGGACTATTTTCTGGAATAAAGTTGTTAAATGGTCTAATATTTTTTTACTGAAAGTAATAACCGGTATTCCGGTAAAGTATTTAGCTTTCTTGATAAAATCGTTTTCTGAACGTACGACGAATTGTTCTTTCATAAAGAAGTTAAACAAATATTTTAGTCCACGTTTCTTCTCATATGGTAAGTGCCATACTGGATATTCGGCATCATTAGGATTTATGTTGTTGAACTGTGGAGAAGTCCACATTCTTTTTACATATGTATTGGCATGAGAATTTCTTATTTTAAGTTTTTCTGCCATTATGCTTATCAAATGCGCCTCTTCATTAAGTTTAGGAATGTTTCTTTCACTACATTCTAAATTGAATTTCCATACATCTGGATATAAATCATTGATACGTTTTATTATATCTCCTCTGAAAGCCATGAATTCTCCACCGTAATAGGTGATTGGTGTTGATGGTTTCTCCTGGAAACACTTTTCATAGAATGTACTCATACCTTCGAGTGTTATTCCGTTTATTTGTGCCGTTCTGTCTGTTATGAATTCATAAAGAGCGGAGCCGCATTTCTCTGTTATGTCGAAAAGTCCGTCTAGCGGTTTGCTGCATATGCAGTCCGCATCGCATATAAGAAGTGAATCGTAGTCATCCATTCTACTTCCCATGTATTCTAAGATGTCGTACAGATAGAATTGGTTTTGCCATGCATTATGCCAGTTTCTGGGAGGACGTTTGTTGTAAGGTAATGTTATTACTTCAATGTTTAATGCCTTAAACATATCCTGCAGGTATTGTGGCAATTCTTCCTTATGTATATTAGTGAAAAACAGGAAGACAGATGATGGATTGAAGTGCTTGAATGTAGTAAAGAATGGCACCTGAATCTGCATATATACAGAATGTACCAATGATGAATCACCTTTTCTACCCAATTGTGGATAAAAACTCGCTTCATCTTTTGATTCTTTATAAAACCATGTGGCTATATAGTGTCTGTTGTTCTTCATACTTGTTTCGTGAATCTTTTGTTTAATATTCCGCAAATGTTTCTGATTACTTCTTGCTGGATTTTAGAACCTGCAAGCCAAAGAGTTGTAATATATATGAAGGCAGCTATCAATATTTTAAGAATCAATCTGAATATATCGTTTTCAATTTGTATGGTTATGAAATATGTAATAACCATTGTTGCCAGACTGGTGATAATATATGGCGACATATCCTTTATTGCATCAATAAACCGCATACCTATGGCTTTTTTAGTGAAATACTGCCATACGGAAAGCCACATTATATTTACAATAGTACAGCAAAATACCATTGTGGTAATACCGGCTTTGTATGTAATCAGTAAAACGGCTATTTGCAATATAATTATAAATAAAGTGTTCCACATATAGATATCAGATCTGCCTTTGCTTATTATCAGATTCGAGTATAAAGTGGATATAGGAGTGAATGCTCCCCATATACACAATATTTGTAGTATAGGGACACATGGAAGCCATTTTTCAGTGATTGTGATTTTTATAAACTCGTGGGCTATAAGAGCCAGACCGAACATCAGAGGGAAAGATATATATGATGTGAATCTGAATATTTTTCTGAAAACCATTTCCTGACGTTTCTTATCTACAGAAACTTCTGTCAGAATGGGTTGTGCTACGCTGCTTATCATACCGGAAGTGAGCGAAGAACCCATATAAGTCCATTTATTTGATTGTGTATATAGTCCTACGTCCCTCGCAAGAAAAAGACGTCCCAGTATTATAGGGAATATATTGTTGTTGATTTGTATTAGTAGATTAGTGGCCAATATCCTTGAACTGAAACCGAACATTATTCTTATGGGTTTGAAGTTAATGTTAAGGCTTGGTCGCCATGGAGAGAAATACCAGAAACATATGTTTATTATGGATATGTAGATGATATTCTGGGTCGCAATTCCCCAATATGACATTCCGTTGTATGCCATTATTATTCCTGCCGCTCCTGATATGGTCAGTGCCGGAAACTGTGAGATGGCTTTTTGTTTTACCATCATGTTCTTGAACAGATATGCACTTTGCGCTGTAGAAAAACTGGATATAACAAAGCCTAGGAATATGTATCTTGAAAGTGGAATTAATTCTGGCTGTCTGTAATATGCCGCAATGAAAGGTGCGCAGAAATAAAATACTACGTAGAATGAAACTCCAACAAGGACATTGAACCAAAATACGGCATTATAATCTTCGTGTGATATGTTTTTCTTGTTAGCCAACGCTACTATAAATCCGCTCTCCTGAAATGTATTTGCCAAAGCGGAAAATATGGTAAGCATGCCGACCATACCGTAATCTGCAGGAGATAACAGTCTGGCTAAAAAAATACCAAATATAAGATTCAGTATTTGCTGAATGCCGTTGCCTATACCTCCCCAAAGAAGGCCCTTTGATGTTTTTTCCTTAAGAGATTGTTCTTGCATCAGAGTCGTTTAGTAATATTAACGGCACAGGTAATATGCCTGTGCCGTATAACTATAATAATTTTTTATATCAGCAAACCTGACTTCCCGGTTTTACTTCCTTAAGCAAAGAAGTAACAGCCAGTGAACCGTCGAAGTTCTCTGCACTCAAAATCATACCTTCGCTCACCAGACCGTTCTTGAACTGGCGTGGAGCAAGGTTGGCGATGAACAGAACCTGTTTTCCTACCAACTCTTCCGGTTTGTAGTGCTGTGCTATACCGCTCACGATAGTACGGTTCTCAAGTCCGTCAGCAATCTTGAACTTCAGTAGTTTCTTCATCTTAGGAACAGCTTCACATTCAAGAACTGTACCTACACGGATATCAAGCTTTTCAAAATCTTCGAATGCTATTGTAGGCTTGATAGGGTTAGCCTTGTAAGCTGCAGCTTCGTTAGCCTTCTTTGTGTCAAGAAGTTTCTGTACCTGTGCTTCTATTGCGCTGTCCTCAATTTTCTCGAACAGGAGTTCAGCTTTGCCAAGCTGGTGTCCGGTAGCAAGAAGGTCTGTACGTCCCAGGTTATCCCATTCGAATGAATCCATGTTAAGCATTGTACGCAATTTTGCTGAGCTGAACGGCAAGAACGGTTCGAATGCAATGGCAAGGTTGGCAACAAGCTGCAGGGCTATGTTCAGGATAGTAGCCACACGGTCCATATCTGTCTTGGCAAGTTTCCAAGGTTCTGTATCAGCAAGATACTTGTTACCGATACGTGCAAGGTTCATTGCTTCCTTCTGTGCGTCACGGAACTTGAATACATCGAGAAGTTTTTCCACTTCAGCTTTAACGTCTGCAAATTCTTTCAGAGTTTCGCGGTCGTAGTCTGTCAGTTCGCCTGCGGCAGGAACTTTACCTTCAAAATACTTTCCTGTAAGAACGAGTGCACGGTTTACGAAGTTTCCATAAACGGCAACAAGCTCGTTGTTATTGCGTGCCTGGAAGTCTTTCCAAGTAAAGTCGTTGTCCTTAGTCTCAGGAGCGTTAGCTGTGAGGACATAGCGCAGAACATCCTGCTTGCCTGGGAAGTCTTTCAGATATTCGTGCAACCATACAGCCCAGTTGCGTGAAGTCGAAATCTTGTCGCCTTCAAGGTTCAGGAACTCGTTTGAAGGAACATTGTCCGGCAGGATATAGCTGCCTTCAGCCTTCAGCATGGCAGGGAAAACTATACAGTGGAACACGATATTGTCCTTACCGATGAAGTGAACAAGACGTGTTTCAGGGTCTTTCCACCATTTTTCCCATGAGTCAGGAAGCAGTTCCTTAGTGTTTGAGATATATCCTATAGGAGCGTCGAACCATACGTAAAGCACTTTTCCTTCTGCACCTTCTACCGGAACAGGAATACCCCAGTCTAGGTCACGGCTTACGGCACGTGGCTGAAGTCCCATGTCGAGCCAGCTCTTGCACTGTCCGTAAACGTTAGGACGCCATTCCTTGTGGTCTTCAAGAATCCATTTGCGCAACCATCCTTCGTGTTTGTCGAGTGGCAGATACCAGTGTTTTGTTTCCTTCATTACAGGCTGGCTTCCGCTGATTGCACTCTTAGGGTTGATAAGCTCGGTAGGAGAGAGTGTACTACCACATTTCTCACACTGGTCGCCGTATGCGCCTTCAGCGTGGCAGCGAGGACATTCGCCGGTGATATATCTGTCGGCAAGGAATGTCTTTGCTTCTTCATCGTAGTACTGTTCTGAAGTCTTTTCTATGAATTCGCCTTTATCGTAAAGCTTACGGAAAAATTCAGAAGCAGTCTTATGGTGTATTTCTGATGAAGTACGACCGTAAACATCGAACGAGATACCGAACTCCTTGAAAGAGTCGCGAATCAGTGTATGATAGCGGTCAACAACGTCCTGTGGGGTTACGCCTTCTTTTTTGGCACGGATTGTGATAGGTACTCCATGCTCGTCTGATCCGCCGATGAAGATTACATCTTCTTTCTTCAGGCGAAGATAACGGACATAGATGTCAGCCGGCACATATACGCCTGCCAGATGTCCTATATGTACAGGACCGTTGGCATAAGGAAGTGCCGATGTCACGGTTGTTCTTTTGAATTTCTTTTCCATATTGAATGTATATATTGTTGACTTTAAATATTACTTAAGTTCTAATTTCTGCAAAGATACAACATAATATGGAATATAGTCGCACTTTTATGCTCTAAACTGCTTTGCTACTTAGCCATTTTCTTACAGGCTCGTCATAAAGTTTGAGGCAAGAGTATGCTAGTAGTATGCAACCTATATATATGATAACTGCCACTTGCCATATTTCGCCGAAAGTATATAGCTTGTTGTCTATCAGCCAGGCATAGAACACATACATTACGGGATAATGTATGGCGTATAGTGGATATGATATATCTCCCAGGAACTTGCAAATGCTTGTTGATAATTTGTCTGTCGTTTTTCCGGCTGCTCCTATGCGTATCAGAACCGGAAATATTAAAGCAATACATGCTATTTCAAACAATCCGTTCATGCATATAGGGCTTTTGCCTTCAATATAAGGAATACAGAACAGTATTATTAAAATGACTGTGCAAATCCAGAAAGCTCCTGATATATTGAATGAATGGAACTTTCTAGACAACAGCATTCCAAGGGTGAACGGGAATAACATTCTTGTCAAACCTCCGAAAAAGTTGGGACTGTCTAGTGTCCATCCTACTCCAATCATACCGTAACCGACAACATCGAACAGTGCGAACCATGCGAGCCCTATACCAAGGCATACCACAAGTATGCTTAGTTGCCTGTCGCTTAATCTTCTGATAAACAGCGCATATAGTATATTGCCTATATACTCGAAGAAAAGAGACCAGAAAGGACCGTTCAATGGAAACATTTCTCCGTTGCCGCGTATCTCATAACAACTTCCAGGTATTGCCGGAATAAAGAAGAATGTACAAATGAGTGCCAGTATTGCCATAGTAACCGGGACGTGTGTTCCGTCCCATTTTACTCCACCTTGTATGAGAAATGCTATAAGACCGATGACAGCTCCCATAACTATCATCGGATGGAGCCTTATCAGACGCCTTTTGAAGAAATTTCTGGTCGTAAGGCTTTTTCCCCATCTGTTGTCGTAGGCATAGCTTATTACAAATCCTGAAAGAATGAAGAAGAAGTCAACAGCCAGATAACCATGGTTTATAACAGTAATTACTGTTCCTCCGGCAGCAAATGAAAGTCCTTCAAAGATATGATAGAATACAACCAGGAGTGCCGCGACACCGCGAAGTCCGTCAAGAAGTTCATAGTGTGGTTTTGTATCCTTAAATGCCGCTGATGATATATTTTGCATGTCAGATATGTTGTTTTGAGGTTTATAAACAATGATATCAGTGGTTAGTGGAATAACATGTTTTCGCCTATGTTTTCAAACTTTTCAGAACCGGCTTTCTTTATTTTTATACTGCCGTCGTTCCAGTTTGAAGGCCATCCGCCTATGATATGGCCGAGGAATACAGCCTTGATTTCATGCATGCCTTTACCTAATGCTACAGACTTGTCGTTCCTTGAGAAACGTTTCACTTCATCCTTGTTGCTGATGAGCAATTTGCCGTCTATCCACACTTCTTCAAGGTCTGACGAGAAATAATATACTCCATCCTCTTCTATATTGATGTAGCCGTTTGCTATTGCGGCATACTGTTTTACTCCTCTCATAGAGTCGGAACGTTTCTCAACGGATGTCAGTTCACGTGTAGTCTTGATGATTTTCTTGTTATCGAATTTCATGTTCTTTTCATCAAAACCGTCAGTATTGAGATATGAACCGTATTTCACTCTCATTTCAAGCCCTTTTGACATATTTTTCAGTTCTTCTCCTTTTGATGGTGTCTGTTTCTGAATTGTAACAGTTCTCACCTTACTCAGTTTACCTGATGGTAGTACTGTAGCTATTTTCAATGTGGTATTCTCATTGAATGTCAGTGGGGCGGTATATTCATCCGATTGTGCGGTAGGCTCAGAGCCGTCTGTAGTATAAACCATCTTTTCCGGTCTTGAAGTCTTGAACTCCAGTGTCGTCTGGTCAGTGAATGCAATAAAGTTGCATGAGCCACCCGGTTGCTCCGGCATCGGGATATGGTAGTTTATGCCGTGTGCGTCCATACGGACATAAGCATTGTTTATTCGCCTTTCAAAATCCTTGTAATCTTTACGGTCAGTGTTTGTCCATCCGACTTCGGCTATAGCTAACGCTCTTGGGAATGTCATGTATTCCCTGATACTGTTATTATATAAGTATTCGCTCCATACGTTTCCCTGTACTCCTTTGATGAAATGCTCTTTTCCCATTGTAACAAGAGTGTCAGGTGTAGGATTGTATGAATAAGTCTTTTCAAGAGGTGAATATCCGCCTATGGAAACAGGCTCTATCTTGCTGTCTCCCTGATAATAGTCAAGATACAAACCATTGCTTCCGGGAGTCATTATCACATCGTGACTTGTCAGTGCGGCAGCTATACCACCTTTCTCTCCACGCCATGACATTACTGTGGCAGTAGGAGAGAGTCCACCTTCAAGTATTTCGTCCCAACCTATGATTTTCTTTCCATATTTTGCCGCTACTTTTTCCATCCTTTGTACGAAATAGCTTTGCAGACGTTCCTCGGCAGAGTGTCCGTCCTTGGCCTGAAGTCCTTCCTGTCTGATTCTTTTCTGGCAAAGAGGGCAGTTCTTCCAGCTTGTTTTAGGACATTCGTCACCTCCTATATGAAGATATTCTCCGGGGAACAGTTGTGCCACCTCGGCAATTACATTTTCCATAAATTCAAAAGGAAGCTCTTTCCCGGCACACATAACTACATCTTCCACTCCCCATATGATACGAGGGCTTATTGGCTGGCCTTTACATGACAGCTCAGGATATGCCGATATCGCTGCAAGTTCGTGTCCCGGCAATTCTATTTCAGGAACGATAGTGATAAATCTCTCAGAGGCATATTTCACTACTTCTTTTATGTCTTCCTGAGTATAGAAGAAAGGACCGTATTCATAGCCTTCACCTTCTATTCTCTTTGAACCTACCTCTGTCAGTTTAGGGTATTTTTTTATTTCAATTCTCCATCCCTGGTCTTCTGTCAGATGCCAGTGCATGCGGTTCATTTTGAACAGTGCCATTACATCAAGCTGTTTCTTTATCTCGTCAACAGTCATAAAATGGCGGCAAGGGTCAATCATCAGACCACGGTAGCCGAATCGCGGTTCGTCTGTTATGCTTACAGACTGTGCAGTCCATGCTATGCCGTTTACTTTTTCCGGACTTTCTATTTCTGCCGGAAGGAGCTGCATGAACGACTGTAGCCCGTAGAATAATCCCTGAGTAGTCTTTGCTTCAATGTTTACTTCGCTGCCGGTTACGCTGAGTTTGTATCCCTCAGCATTTATTTCCATAGACGGGTCAATGTTGAGTTTGATGTTTCCGCTTTCTCCCACCGGAATATCGTATCCTGTGGAGCGTCTCATCTTCATGGCAAAATATTCTGCCACGGTTTTGGCTTCAGATGTTTTCGCACTTATACTTGTGCTGTTGTTTATTCTGAAAGTTCCGTCTTGTACGGTTAGTGACTGTGGCATCGGTATTATGTTGATGCCTTCATTGTAGGATTTTGTTTCGCCTGTCGGTCCGCATGAAACTGTTAATAGAGTCATGGATAGACCAAGGCATAGGTTTGTGAGTTTGTTTGTTTTCATGGATTATTAAAAATATATTTATTTACATTGGAACTATAGTAAATCCCCATTTGTACTCTTGGTTTGCAGGGATGAGGTACTGTTTGTCTGGTTGTGCACCCCAACTGTCGTATCCTCCTAATCCCATTTGTTTCAGGTCGATGCAGACTTCCACGAAATCGCGTGGCCTGATGTCGTTGATATGCGTTTGCCTTGGCTTGATGTTTCTTGCTTTCGTTACATCATGTTTCAGCTCTTCCGCGTCGCGGTTGTTCCACTGGTAGTCCCTGTGCGTCGCCTCTTCGCCGTCGAAATCCTCTATAGAGTTGCGCAAGGCGTTGAAACCTATAGTGGTATCTGCATATATGGTGATGCCTTTACCGCCTTTGCGTGTCAGGCTTATCCAGCGTGTGTCGGTGTGATGGCCGTTTTCCTGTGGACGGACATACGGGAAATACATTTCCTCGGCTGTAGCCTTGTACAGTCCTATCAGTGTGCCGTTGTTTCTGTCTATGTAGTTTTCTTCCGGGCCTCGTCCGAAGTAGGTGACATTGTTCATCTGTGCCGGCATTCGGAACCTTATTCCTATACGTGGAACCACAAGTTTTGAACTTTCTTTTCTTATCTCTTCATTCCCGGGAGTGAAAGTGGCGAGCAATGTAGCTTCCGAAACTTCCGTCTTGGTGGCTTCCATATCGGTGGAAGTAAACGTATAGTCGGCTTTGACCACACCCGACGGATGTATGCGGTATGTGGCTATGTACAGGTTTCCGGCAGCCAGCAGGTATGATGCTTTCAGTACGGCATCCTTGCCGTCCATTTCAAGAGTGGCATCCACCACGTTGAAATCCTTGCTCGACTGTTTCCATATCTGCAGGCGTTTGGGCATCTGGTTGCCGTAATCATTGTCGTTTGGTGCACGCCAGAAGTTAGGCTGGAACCCGAAGCCATCCTTGAAGTATTCCGTGCCTTTTACCTTGTATGAAGTTACCAGGCCTGTTTCTTTGTTGAATATAAAATTCACTTTCGAAGAATATACTGTGAGCGTACTTCCGTTATTGCTGCATTTCAACTCAGGGCCGGCTGTCGCGAATTTACGTCCTAATGGTTCTATAGGCAGACGGAACTGGTCATGCGCTATCTCATATCCTTCGGGTATGAGTGTTTCCGGCTCTACTGTTGTTACAGTGAATTCCACGAAGTATTCCGTACCGACTTTTGGCTTAAGTCCGCTTACGTCCACTTTCAGTTCTTTGCTGCATTGCGGCTCAATATCCATTGATATCTTGTTGCGTCTGATAACTTTGTCATTCTCTTTCACATCATAAGATATCATGTATTTCTTCAGATTTGTGAAATAATAGCGGTTTGTCACATTGAATATACCTTCATTCCCGTCTTTCATCTCGAAACCAACGTACTGGTGTGCGTATTTCACCTCGTTCATGGCAGGATGAGGCGTACGGTCAGGGCTTACTATACCATTGCAGCAGAAGTTACCGTCGCTTGGCATATTAGTACCGAAGTCGCCTCCGTATGCCCAGAAATGGCATCCGTTTTCATCCTTGGTGTCAAGTCCCTGGTCCACCCAGTCCCAAATGTAACCGCCTTGCAGATTAGGATACTTATAGATGGCCTTCCACTGGTCCCAAAGGCTGCCGGTAGAGTTTCCCATGGCGTGTGCGTATTCCGATGGTGCCACCGGGCGGTCGCTTCCTTCTTTCCCTATTGATTCCAACCATGCCGCCCTTGGATATTGAGGCACGTACATATCGGAGTTCCATTCCCATTGTGCACGTTCGTAGTTCACGGGTCTGTTCATTATATCCTTGTCTGCTTCTTTTACCCATAGATAAGTCTGGTAGAAGTTATATCCGTTACCGGCCTCGTTCCCAAGCGACCAGAATGTAAGGCATGGATAATTCTTGTTTCGTTCGAACATATTGATAGTCCTGTACATATGTGGTTTCAGCCACTCGGGGTTGTTCCCCAATGTGCCGCCCTTTCTGAGGTTGTAGAACATACCATGGCTTTCAATATTGGCCTCGTCGTATACATACAGCCCGTATTCATCACACAACTCATAGAAACGTCTGTCCTGCGGGTAATGGCATAGTCTTACCGTATTCAGGTTGTTTTTTCTCATGAGTTCGAAATCCTTGCGCATCAGCTCTTCGGACACGTAGTGTCCTGTAGCCGGATTGTGCTCATGGATGTTTACTCCGCGGAGTTTGATAGGCTGTCCGTTTATAAGAAGTACTGTATAATTCTTTCCGTTGGCAGATTTTTGTTCGATTTCTTTTATCTCTATACGTCTGAATCCCACATTGTACGGAATTACCTCTGTTACTTCGCCGTTTTCCTTTACTGTCATGATAAGTTTGTACAGGTTAGGGTCTTCCGAAGTCCATGTTTTTACTTGTGGAATGTTCTTCTCGAAAACCAATGTACTTTGTTTATTAGAAGTGACGCTGATTTCTTTATTAGCAGTTGCTATCGTCCTGTTTTCTTTTTTGTCGATAAGTTCATACTCAACGTTTAGTTCCGCATCAGTGGCCTTATGGTTTTTCAGGTCGATGGCAAGGCGGAATATTCCGTCTTTGTAAGTATCGTCAAGTGTGGATGTTATTCTGAAATCTTTTATAGCAGCCTTAGGCTGAGAGTAGATGAATACATCCCTTTCTATTCCGCTCATTCTCCAGAAATCCTGGCATTCCAAGTATGAGCCGGTGCTCCATCGGAATATTTTCAAAGTAAGTACATTATCATTTTCCTGTAAATAATCATTTATCAGATATTCGGCCGGATTTTTGGAATCTTCGTTATATCCCACTTCTTTTCCGTTAATGTAGACATAACATCCGGATTTTGCTCCTGCTATGTGAAGATATATGTCACGACTTTTCCAGTCGGCAGGAATATCTAAGTTTCTACGATATACTCCTACCGGATTGTTCTCAGGAAGTTGTGGAGGCTGAGGGTTTCTTGGTTGGAACTCATAGCTTATGTTTGTATAAATTGGAGTCCCAAATCCCTGCATTTCCCAGTTTCCTGGTACTTTAATGTCCTTCCATCCTGACAAATCAATATCTTTGTCAGTAATATTGGCAGGAAGGTTCTTATATGATTCTGTGAAGTAAAACTTCCATATACCGTTCAGAAGACGATAATATGTGCTTGACTCGTATTTACCGGTCATGGCTTGTGCCTTGTCGGCATAAGTCATGAATGCCGAGCGTGGGTTTTCACGGTTTACGCTTACTGTCTGGATGTCTTTCCAGTAAGGCATGTCTATATTATCCGCACTTATGGCTTGTGGTATAAAAAATATGCTTGCTATTCCCGTAGCAAAGGCATAGAAGTGTTTGATTTTAGGTTGTCTGAATTTCTTCATGGTGTTTTTAAGAATCTTTTGTTATGAGATAATGTTTGTTGCTTGTATTCTCGGAGCAAAAATACTATGATATGTTTTCGAATAATATCACATTTTTTGCATTCAATATAATATTCTCTATTTGAAATGATTTTAAGAGAAAAATTTTATCTATTATCCCAATATTAGTTTAAAACGTTGCAAATATACTATATTAAAGAGGAATAAAATGTTTTTACAGGTCTAAATTACAAATATATATCCATTCATTTTTTATTTTTATTGGATTGTTTATTGATAATACGATGTCTTTCGAGTCGTTAGGAATTGTATTAACGATGCCTACTCCCAACTTATATTTCCCTTTATTCATATTGTTTATTTCAAATCTATCAATGGCTGTTATAACTTTGTTGTCTATTAGTTCGCTGATTTCTATATTGTTTGAATACCATTTCTTTATGATTTCATTTTTTTCATTGAATAAGGCAAATGCAACTTTGTATTTATAATGCAGATTCTTGTTATTGTTAGGCATGACCCCAACACCAATGTTTTGCCAACTGTGTGAAATCTTAATTACCCCGTTCTTTTTATTATATGTTATTTCTTTTGGATAAATCCTATAACCTCCTTTTTTAAGAAAACGCAATGCTGCATCCGAAGCCTCGTTCAAGTATCTTTGAGTTTCTATTACAGTTCTCATGTCAAGATAATTAGCATGAGATTTTAATGAAAGGCTTACGACATCGTCATAATATTCAGCCCATGATTTCCATATTAACCTTCCTTCTTCCTTTTCGTGATATTCTATAGGATTATTTCCCCAATAGCAAGCTTCAGTAATTATTACTTTCTTGGGAAAATGCTTAATGAATTCCAGCCTGTCTTTTTCCGTGAACCATTTGCTTACCAAACCATCTCTTCGTGGAGAAAATTCTAATTCCTCAAATGCCACTTTACACTGATATTCGTCTCTTACACCAAAGTTGACTACATTAATTACTTTATCGAATGCCTTTGCATATGCTTTGCAAATTCTGTCGTGTACATAATGTTTGTTTGCCTCGTTCTTGTATTTTATGTTATGCTCTTCGCCCCACCATCCAAGACCATTACAGTCAACATAATCTACACAAGATGGGTCATTGAATTTTTTTCCGAATGCTTCGATGAATTTTTCATATTTTTCAAGGAAAACAGGGTCGTCTGCATATGGAGTCCTTTTCCCCCAGTGTTCAAACGTTTCTGCTTTATCTAATACATATTTAGGAGTTCCTGTATGGGTGAAGATTCTGAAAGCCAGTCTCAATCCTCTATCCAAAGCCCCTTGTACCAGATTGATGAATATAGAATCGTGTTCCCAGGCATATACGCCTTCTTCTTTTTCTATTTCATCCCATTTCCATCTAATGTAAAATACTCCGGCATACTTTTGGGCAGCCTCATCTTGTATTCTCCACGATTCTTTACCGTCTTTATGCCAGCTTCTTCCTTCTGTGTATAGCGTCCATCCCATATAAGGGTTTTTAAGGTTGCTTATTGTGTCGGGTGTGAATGTTACCGTTTTGTTTTTTGTAGTAACGGAATTACAAGAAATTATAAAAAGCGATATAATCAGTATTGATAAAAAGTTTCTCATTTTTATTTTTAATTGAATGTTTATTGTTATTCTTAAAAATATATAGAAAAAGCGGCCCGTAAATGTTTAAGAGCCGCTTTGGCGATTTTTCAGACTAATAACACGAAAGATTTTGTAGACTAATTATTTGTATTCTACATCGCCGATATACACCCATTCGTTTTTTATTATTTTCGGGCGTTTAATGGCTAATTTTATATCTTTTGAATCGTTTGGAAGTGTGTTGATTATTCCGACTCCTATTTTGTATGTTCCTTCAGGATGACTGTCCAAATCAAAAGTTTCTTCTCCTTTTATGGTTTTATTTCCTACAAGTTCGCTAACTTCAACTTTTTCGGAGTTCCATTGTTGAACTAATTCGTCTTTATCATTGAATAAGGCAAAAGCAACTTTATATTTGAATCTTAAGTTCTTGTTGTTATTAGGTAGGACGCCAACACCAACATTTTGCCAGGTATGTTCAATGCTTATTTTATTATCGTGTATATTTGCAGTAATTCGTTTTGGATAAATGCGATAGCCTCCTTTTGATATGAAGCGTTTTACGTCATCTCTGTTTGACTGCAATAACCTGCTTGTTTCTGTAGGAGTACGCATATCAAGGTAATTTGCATGGGTCTCTAATGCTAAGTCGACTAATTCTCTATAATAATCTTTCCAGCTTTTCCATTTGCCATTTTCTTGCTCCCAAATATTATAACTGCTTCCCCAATAGCAAGCCTCTGCTATCAGTATTTTGGATGGGAAATGGCTAACGAAACTTTCTTGTTGCGAAACAGGGAAGTATTTACTTACATAACCATCACGTCTTGGTGAAAATCCCAGTTCGTTCATAAGTAAGTTTTCTTCTTTTGGTTCTCGTTCTGTAAAGTTTATAACGTTAATCACTTTATCAAATGCTTTTGCATATGCATTAGATATTGTTTTATACATTTCATATCTTGGAACTCCATCTTTCTTAAGTCTAAACGTATGCTCTTCTCCCCATTTGCCAATTCCTGCGCAATCAATGTAATCTACTATTGAAGGATCATTAAATTTTTTTCCTAAAGCTTCAATGAATCTTGTATATTTTTCCAGGAAATATTGGTCGTTTGGGTAGGGAGTCCTTTTATTATATTCCGTAAAATAATTTCCTTCTTTGAATACATATTCTGGTACAGCCTCATCTTCACAATCTCTTGAATCTACAAAAATCCTGAACGCTAATCTTAGTCCCCTGTCCAAGGCACCTTGGATAAGAGATTTGAAATTCTCGTCATAATCCCATGCATATTTACCTTCTTCAGGTTCCAAATAGCTCCAAGGCCAGCGTAAATAATATACTCCAGCGTATCTTTTCCCTGCTTCGTCTTGTGAAGTCCAGTATGATTCTGCTCTTTCTATACCATATGTTCCCTCTGAATAAAGAGACCATCCCATATATGGATTCTTGAGATTAGTTTCTTTGTCAACTTCAAACAATATTTGGATTCTATTATTTTCTGGATTAATATCTCCTTGTATATCACTTGTCTTCTCTTTGTGGCAAGAAGATAATATAGAGATAAACGGTATTAAAAGGTATATTAATTTATGTCCCATAAATATTATTTTAAAGTAAAGAAGGGCGAAGGAATAATTTGAAAATATGTTTATACTGCAAATATCCTTCGCCATAATTATTTGATTTTGATCTGAAAATTATTCTTCAGTGTTGATATATTCTCCCAATTTTACGTCGAAAGGGGCATTCCCTCTTTTGGGAGCAGCTCCCGCATATGACCAATCATTTTTTCTTAACCATGCATAAACTCTGGCTTTTTCCTTGTTTAGTTCGCTGGCCTTTGCAAATATCTGGTCCAAACCTTCTATACCATGTGCTTTGTTGGTCTTGATGAAATCTTCTGCCATTTTTAAATCCATACGCCATTCTTTGTATGTCATATCGTTGATAGTGGCATCTCCAAGAGTTACGAGTTCCTTGTTCTGTTGCCAATCCCATCCAATCGTATTACCGCTTTTCACTCCCCATACGAACGAACCATCTATTTCTCTACATACATCGCAACCGGTTTTTCCACCAGGAAATTGATCTTCTCTTTGTCCTGTTTCATAATTGTAATCTAAATCAGCTGCAAAGTTTACAAATCCAGCCCCTTCAAGTATATTTTTAGGTGCAGCCAAATATATGTAGATATAATTGTTTGTCGCTACGGTTTTCAATTCTGTGAAGCCTTCCAGTTCTACATCTGTTCTTAAAGGGATATTTTTCCAATCATCAAAACTACCGTCTATTTTTATTGCTACTTCTTTTTTTTCTATAGTAATATCTACTTCTTTGGATATCTCATCATAGTCTGTTCCTTTTGATGCAACTAATGTTACTTTATACTTACCTGATTTACTGTAACGGTAAACAGGGTCCTTTTCTGTAGAAAAGCCATCTTGTTCGTCTCCGAAAGCCCATTCGTAAGCATCTGCTCCTGTAGATTTATTAGTAAAGGCAACGTCGCCAGTCGTCTTGTTTACTGTAAAATCAAAATCGGCTGTAATTTTTTTGTCTTTATCTCCATCATTGTTGTTTCCGTCTGGGTTTTCTGTGTTGTTGCCACCGTTATTGTCTGTTGGATCTTCTGTAGAACAAGCTGTCAGTGAAACTGCCAAAGCAAAAACGAAATACTTAAATAATTTTTTCATAATAGTAAAGTTTTAAATTGGTTTATATAAAAAGTTCATTAATAATCATATCCAGGGTTCTGCTTTATAATACCACCGCTTTCCACTATTACTTTGTTAGGAATAGGGTAAAGTACATGGAAGTCTTTTGCATTTTTTTGAGGATTTCTATTACCCATTTTAGAAGGATCGTTTGCATAAGTAACAAATTTCCCATGACGTATAAGGTCTTCTCTTCTCAGGCCTTCGAAGAAAAATTCCCATCCTCTTTCTTTAAGAATGTGTTCTCTTAACTTGTCTCTGTCACCAGTGAAATCGGACAGTATTATATTGTGTGAATTATCACCGAAAGCTCTTTCTCTGATATCGTTTATCAAGTCTATAGCCTCCTGTGTAGGACCGTTAATCTCATTTAAAGCTTCAGCTTTGGCAAGTACTACGTCTGCATAACGGTAGATTACATAGTCAACTCCCTGATTGGCTCCTGTTCCAGCAGGGTCTTCAGAGTATTTCAATGGAAGAGCACCAGAGTGGGTCTTTATTGCACTTATCTCGTCTCCGTCTTTATTAATGTATTTGTCAATCAGTGTTTCAAGGCGCTTATCATCCTTATCAAATGTATCGTAAAATTCCTTTGGTACTTTATATCCGTTCCATCCTTCGCTTGGATAGCCATTGGGAGACTTCCAGTCTGGTGGTAATACGTGAGCACGGAAGTTGTTCCCCACTCCTTCCGGAGTAGGCTTACATACTATAGGGAATATAATCTCATTATTTTGTTCATTGTCTATAGACCAGAT
The DNA here is from genome assembly GCA_018884025.1 of Candidatus Phocaeicola faecipullorum. Classification (GTDB taxonomy): domain Bacteria; phylum Bacteroidota; class Bacteroidia; order Bacteroidales; family Bacteroidaceae; genus Phocaeicola; species Phocaeicola faecipullorum. Next base: position 6,127 of record JAHLFB010000152.1, on the reverse strand, counting down.
GCTCTTGTAGTCATCTTCTAAATCATAGCCAAGCGCTTTAATGGCATCTGCACATTTTATTACGTTATTCCAATCTTTTTCATGCAGGGAGAGTTTGAGAAGACACATCCATGCTGCTCCTTGATCCATACGGCCATATTCACTGTCTCTGCATTTCTCAGGTAGTGAACTGATTATTTCTTCAGTAAGGTCTGCCTTGATAAGTCCTACCATCTGTTCTTTTGTAGGGCGTTCCTTATAACCTAATTTATTGAGGTTCGGTATGTCTGCTTCGTCTGTAATTACTGGTACAGGGCCGTAAAGATTATAAAGGTCATACATAAAGTAGGCACGCGCAACTTTAAGTTCTGCTATGTAACGTTTTAAGAGGTCTTTCTCTATTATGCTGCCCATATTGTTAAGCTTATATATGGCAGAAGTAGCTGTGGTTACAGCCGGCACAAAGTCGTAATACATTTTAGAAAATGGAAATTCGTCAGGACGCCAGGTGAAGTTGAACGGACTACCCCAATATCCATTCCAAATGCACGTGAATTCATCTGTACAGAATTCGCCTTGCACCATTCGTGAGTCATTGGCAGAATTGTATCTATCCCATTCACCACCACGGAATTTATAGTAAACAGAATAAACTAAGCTTTCAGCATCAGCAGGAGTCTTAGGAAAGTTTTCTCCCGTTAGCTTGTCGTAAACATTAGGTTCCAAGTTTCCTTCACAACTGAAAAGGAATGATGCAAGAACCAATATTGATAAATATATTTTCTTCATTGATATTTTATTTTTTATTGTTTTAAAATCCAAGACTTAAACCGAAAGATACAGATTTTGCATTTGGATAAGCTCCAAGGCTATCTGTTTCTGGGTCTATACCTGTATATTTAGTCCATGTAAATAAGTTTTGTGCATCTATATACATCCTCAAGTTCATTTTTTCTTTAAACCATTTTCTTGGGAATGTATAACCCAAAGTAACGTTCTTAAGGCGGATGAATGACGCATTCTCAATCAGGTAGTCGTTGTTACCCTGGTAAGGATTAGGAGCAATACCCGGATGAGTTGTACTTGGCTGGTCATGGCGGAACAATTCGCTTACTTCTGTCATCATATTGTTGTTGTTCATTGGCAAACGAGATGCACCTAACAGATATTTGTTCTTATTTGTATTCATTAGGACACGATCTCCCATTCCGTAGAAGAATATGTTAAGATCAAATCCTTGATATTCAAAACTATTTCCAAATCCAAATGTAAACCCAGGGTCTGTGCTGCCTAAAAGCACCATGTCGGCATCGCTGATTTTGCCATCAGGTTTGCCCGTTAGTTTATGGTTTTCATCATATCCGTTAACATCTTTGTATATTAGATTACCCGGGCGTTCACCTTCCATTTGAGGTACATCCTGACCTATCTGTACTATACCGTCAGTAAGATAGCCGTAAACTGCTCGTATAGGGTCATTTACTCCCACCCAAGGGTCAAGCACAATATCCGGATTACGTTCTTTCCACTTGTCTGTGTAGGTAGAGATATTGAAATCTGTGTTCCATTTGAACTTTCCGTCAAGGTTTACTGTATGTATGTCGAATTCAAAACCACTCAACTGAGTTGCACCTATATTGTCTGCTACACTTCTGATTTCGTTATACACAGGAAGTGTTCTGTATGAAAGTAAGTCACTTACAACTTTGTTATAATATTCGATAGAACCTGAAATACGGTTTTGTAAGAATCCATAATCAAGACCCACATTGAATTCAGTAGTAGTTTCCCATTTCAACTTGTCATTGGGCATCTGTGTCTGTCCTGCAGGGATAACGATATTGTTACCGAACATATAAGGGAATTCTGTTGGACCGTAATATGCAAATGCTTTGTCGCCAATGCCGCTGTTACCGGTCTGGCCGTAAGAAAGACGAAGTTTAAGGTTGCTTAAAAATTCTACAGGTTTCATGAAGTCTTCCTGTATGATACGCCATGCAAAAGCAACAGATGGGAAGAATCCCCATTTATTGCCGGCACCGAAGTTTGACGAACCGTCACGGCGCAATGTCATGCTTGCAATGTATTTTTCGTTGAAATTATATGATAAACGTCCGAAGTATGAAGCAAGTGTTGTCGCATTCTTATATGACTTTACTGTAGGAGTACCCGAACCTGCCCCCATGTTATTACTTCCGAATTCATCTGTAAAGAAGTTTGATACCTTTGAGCTGAATCCGTCGTACATGAAGTTTTGATATTCATAACCAAGAAGTGCTCCTATATTGTGTTTGTCATTTATGGTAAAGTTATAGTTTGCCGTAAAGTTGAACAGCAAGTCCATATTGTTGTTTATTTCTTTTGTAGCTTTTCCATTATCAGATGCTCCGTGGAGGAATGTCGTAGGAAGATAAGTGCTTCTCAAACCTGATTTATTGTCCATACCGACATTAGCTTTCAACGTCAGATTTTTGATAGGTGTATATTCTAAGTAGCCATTTGCAAGAAGTCGCTTTTGTACCGTATTGTCGTCAATTTCACGGTATGAAACAGGGTTTGGAAGAGTTGCATCTTTGGGGTTAATGTAATAGTCTCCTGATTCATCGTAGATAGGAATAACCGGACTCATCTGAAGAGCAGCTACAAGTACACCTGATGCTTGCCATTCTCCACTACCAAGCTGTACGTTGCCGTTGTCTATATAAGAGCCTGTCGCAGAAACTCCTATCTTAACCTTGTTAGATATCTTATGGTCTATGTTAAGGCGTGCGGTGAAACGCTGGAAATCAGAGTTCTCTACAAGACCTTTCTGATCGAAGTAACTACCTGAGATAAGAAAATTTGTTTTACTGTTACCACCGGATACAGAGAAGTTTACATCATGTACCACACCCATGCGTGTTACTTCATCCCACCAGCCTGTTCCTTTTCCTGCATTTGCGATATCTTTTACAGAATAAAGAGGCCTGAAATCTTTGAAATCCTGTTCAATGGGTCCATATGGAGCCATATTTCTATCAATTAGGAATTGCTCTTTTCCAAGGATATTAGAATATTCCATAAATCCCCTTGCGTCAAGCATATCAAAGTAATTGTTTACTTTCTGTATAGAACCGGTATAAGAGAAATCCACATTGGTACGTCCCTCCTTACCACGTTTTGTTGTGATGAGAACAACACCATTAGCTGCACGGGCACCATAAATGGCAGTGGAAGCTGCGTCTTTAAGGATTTCTATAGACTCAATATCATTGGGATTTATAGAGTTCAAAGGGTCACGTTTTCCCACACTATAGTCGCCTTCGCCTGGCTCTACACTGTTATTATTTATTGGAAAACCGTCAATTACATATAGAGGAGCATTTCCTGCATCTACTGAACCTGCACCACGGATTACGATGTTTACTCCACCACCGGGTTGGGCACTCGTTTGGAGTACCTGTACGCCGGATGCCCTTCCTGAAAGCATATTGTTTACTGACGCGTTTGCCGACTTTGGAAGGTCTTCAGCTTTTACGCTTGTTATTGAACCGGTAACGCTGCTCTTCTTTGATACGCCATATCCTATGGCTACAACTTCGTCAAGCATTACGCTTTCTTCTTCGAGAACAACGTTGAGTTCTGTCTTGTCGCCGATAGCTACTTTCTTTGTCTTGAAGCCGATGAAAGAAAATACAAGTTCTTCTTTGGGGTTATCAACCGTAATATTGAAATTTCCATCGAAATCGGTGATAACACCGGAGGTAGTGTTACTGCTTTGAAACACGTTCACGCCTGGAACTCCCATTCCAAGGTTGTCCACCACAGTACCCTTTATTGTTTTTGACTTATTGGATGTGTTTGCTTCTTCTTTATAGAGTATAATATTGTCGTCCTCTATTTTATATTTTATGCCGGTACCTTTTAGTAATTTCTCTAATGTGATTTGTAATGAAACGTTCTCAACTGAAACAGAAACATTCTGAGAAACATTTGTTTCTACTTCGTTGTAAAAGAAATGATAGTCTGTTTGTTTTTCTATCATTACAAGTATTTCTTTTAAGGGTTTGTTCTTTTCATTCAGGCTTACACCGGAATTAGCTGTTTGTGCCATCAAAAAAGATGATGATGCGCAATAAAGACTAAAAGCAATAGTTCCAGCTGTTCTTCTAAGATGCTGGATGCTAAATATGCCTTTAGCTTTCTTCTTGTAGTGGATGATTGTTTTTTCCATGTTTTTAAATATTAAATTTTTATAGTGATTTGCTAACAAAAAAGGATGAAACATCCCCTATGAACCACTTTTGGGGTGGTTCACATATGTATTATTATTATGTTTTTAGTGATTATCTGACTTCTATAATTCTGGCTTCGTCCATTTTTTCTGGTATGGATTTAAACTCTATCGGGGTAGTGAAACCAATATATCTTAATATTGTATCTAAATCTTTATTTACAAAAGTCCCTGTAAAAACACCGGATATATCAGCAGACGGATTTATTCTAAACTTTACGTTGAATCTTTGTTCTAATATATCTAAAACGTCAATTAGTTTGTCACTGGTAAAGATAAGTTTCCCTTCTCTCCAAGCTAAATACTTATCAATGTTATTGGTTTTTATTTCAGTTATATCTGATATGTTTTTATCGTATATGGCTGTTTGTCCCGGAGTAAGGGTTATCATTTTTTGCTCATTATCTTCAGTGTCTTTTATTATATTTACTGTGCCTTCTTTTAGTGAGGTTATGATTTTACCGTTTTTATTAATTTGTATGTTGAATTCTGTTCCTACGGCTTGTACGCTAATGTCATCGCATTTTACTATAAAAGGATGCTCTTTGTTGCTGCTTACCTTAAAGAAACCTTCACCTTTTAACTCTACAATTCTTTCTTTTGCATCAAATTCTGAAGGGTATCTCAATTGGCTGCAAGAATTCAACTCTGCTATTGAACCGTCCGGAAGTGTGATTTTAGAAATCATTCCGTAAGTCGAGCTGGTTTCATGCCATATGATATTATTTTCTTTTTCAATACTATTAGTAATCTGTAATAATGAATACACAATTAAAGGTATAACGATTATGGCTGCTACCTTTTGCCAAGCATTGTATATTGTTCTGTACCTATTGATTTTTCCTATCCTGCTATTGACTTTGTTTAATGCAGCCATACTATTAAAACGTGACATTGATTTCAACCTTTCAATGCCTTCGTTTATTGAGCCTATATCTCTTAGAAAAGTTTCAGTCTCTCTGCTTTCTTTCCATTTTAGGATTTCTTCATTTTCCTCTTCTGAAAACGGTGACTTTGTTACATATTTTCCTAAGAGTCCATCCGATATGTCGTTATACCTTTTCATGCATATTTTATTTTCTTCTTACATTATAATGACGTAACAAGTTTAAAATATACGTACTCAAAAATATCTTTTTTTATAAAATAATTTTTATAGTGTTGTAAATATTTGTTCATTAGGGTTTTATAGATGCTGGCCAAAGATAGAATTAATAATAATCGTAACTAATATTGCAGGAAGGTAGGCTTTAAGTTCTTCTCTGAGGATTTTATATGCTTTTCCTAAATGTGTTTCCACTGTACGTTTTGAAATATTTTCCATTTCGGCTATTTCATCAACCTTCATGTTCTGGAACTTGTATAAAATAAAAACTTTTCTGCATTTTTCAGGTAGTTTATTGATGGCGATGTTTATTATTTCCCTAAGTTCGCTTTCCACCAGGAAATCCCTGTCGTTGAAAGGTTCTCCATTGTTGTTTAAAGATAAAGTTTCTTTAATGTTGTTTTCTGCTTTTTTATGTCTGAAGTAGTCGTTGCAACTATTTTTAATAGAAACGAACATGTAATTTTTTAGAGATGTATGTATATCTATTTTAGCTCTGTTTAGCCATAATCTGAAGAAAAAATCTTGTACGAGATCTTCTGCTTCATCTTCAGGTATTTCGTGCATGGTGGCATGTAAAACCAACGAAGAATAAAACCTTGTAAATACTAAATTGAATATACCCGTATTACCTTGTTTTAATCCTTCTATGAGTATTTTATCTTCATATTCTGTATTAGTAGATTTGATATCGAACATTATTCTCTGATATTATGTTAATAACTGTATTTGCAAACTTACACAAAATAATGAATATTTGTTGTTCTAAA
>JAHLFB010000151.1 GCA_018884025.1 Candidatus Phocaeicola faecipullorum | reverse complement strand
GAGGTAAGCTACGACAGCTATAACCACTATCAGGCATATTGTGATGATGAACATCATACGCTGTGCATCTGCCTTCTCCAGCTTCAGCCGCTGCTGTTCGGTAATGAGTTTCTGGTGGTCGTACTTCTCCTTGTAGGCGATGATTTCCTTGCCTTTGTCAAGGGCTATGATAGAATCGTTGTAAAAAAGAAGTGAATCGCAATAAGTCTTCAGGTATTTACGGTATTGGGGGATATCGCCTAATCTATATAGATTTCTATATGTTTCTTTTTTTGTGTAAACATTGTCCGTATTTAATGCTTTATTCAAATACAAATAAGCAGAATCATACTGATTTAGCATTAAATAATTTGTACCAATTAGTGAATTATGCTGGTATATCTTAGGAAATGTTTTTAGAATTTCCAATGACTTTTCATACTGCAAACTGTTCGTATAAACCAAAGCTATTTCAGACTGTACATCATAATAATACTGATTATTCCGATATCCTATTTCTAAAACTAAATCACTACATTTGTGATATATATCTATAGCCTCCGTTAACTTATCAGAAATACAGTAACATCTGGCCAAGTTTTGCAAAGAAGTCATCTGATACCGCTTGTTGGAGTCCTTCACGGCATAATCGTATGCCTTCGTGCAGGCTTCAAGAGCATAATCAGCAAGTCTGCGATATAAATACAACTTTCCCAAAGAAGACATTATCAGATATCCGGTCTTATAATCGTCTGTTTTCTCCACTTCCGTTTTACCTTCCAGGTAATATTGCATGGCTTCTTCTATATTTCCTAAGTCATAGTTTATATCACCCATATAAAGTGCCGACATCGCCTTTCTACGGGCATTATCTGTAGGTTTGTAATAATTGTATGCTATCCTGACAAGGGAATCGGAAGAGATATTCATGATTAGTTTTACTTGTGCCTGTGAAGTCAGCAGACACCAAAGCGCATGATTCTCCTTATCCCTGCGTGCTGAAGGCATCGGCATGTCCTCCAGGATATGAAGCGCACTGTCCGGGTAATCAAACATCACGGATTCTGCATGAACCAGTTCCGGAAGCGGTGTTTTCTCCTTGCCGTTTCCGCTGCATTGGATATTCAAAAGGGCTGTACAAGTAATCAGAATGTACAGAATATAGTGGGTTATCTTTCTCATTTTACGAATTTTGTGGCAAAAATACGAAATATCCACTTCAAATTCAGTTAAACGACTTCTTTTATAAAGAAAAAGGGGTAGCCTTAATGATTAAAGCTACCCTAATTCTATTTTAAGAGAGTTTTTATAATATCCAGAATTTACATACGGTTCTTCTGGCTGTCGCCGGCTCCAGTTCCTTTGTACTTGCTCTTAGCTGTATTGAATTTATAGCGGACTGTTACCGCAAACTCCTGTCTGTCCCAAGCACTTTTCTGATACAGATAGTAATCACCACTATACATGCTATAACTTATCTTATTCGTATTGAAAATATCATTTCCTCTTAATTCCACACTAAGAGCATCATTAAGGAAACTCTTCCTGACTGACAGATTAACGTATCCGTATGCCTTGTCATTATAAATATTCTGTGTAGCACCGGCACTCTGTATATAGGAATCAAGGCCTATCATAAAGCCAAGTGGTAACTCCCAGGTATTATTAAAAGATGCAGTAAAGAAAGGATTGTCCAAGGTTTTCTGTTCCTTAAAATAATCAACAGTAAGCCACTGTTTCTGCACTCCGACACTCAGCATAGGAGACCAGCAACCGATTTTAGGAGTTGCAGACAAGAAGGCGGTAAACATCGGAATAGACTCGTCCCAGTTCCTATTGCTCAACATTGTCAGTGAAGCATCATCATTCACAAGTTCACCCCAGAAAAGAATCAAGTCTTTAGTCTGAGAATAAGATAACGACATCTGCAGAAATCTCCATGCGCCGGACAATGTAAGATCATGTATGATTGTAGGACGAAGAGTAGGATTACCTTTTTGAAGGGTAAAACGGTCCGAATAATATACATTATTACTCAGCTGGCTATACGATGGTCTTTGTGTCTTTGCGGTATAGCTCAACTGCGTCTGGACGGCTCCCAGTTTTGTTGAAAATGAGATATTAGGGAAAAAGTTGTCAAATGTACGGCTTTGTTCATCAATATGTTTGTCATCTTCGTAATAGTCAAATTTTACGTGTTCATATCTAAGGCCAAGTGACCAGTCTCCCCATGGAAAACTACGGTTATACTCTGCATATCCGGTAGCATTTAGTTCTTCAATCTTACTGAAAGAAGAAGGTACATAGTTTTCTTCGTTTATATAGTCATCATTTCTATGTGTATAGGTTACTTCACTGCCTACGGCAAAAGTACCTCCACCTAACGGCATAGACAAAGTAAGTTTTCCGGCAGCCAAACGGTTATTTACACTGTTTATGGAATGAACATCACGATTCTCCGACGTTTGGCTGATTTCCTGGAAATAAGTATTGTTTGTCTTTCCATTTTGAAGATAATCTCCATTGAAATCAACATTAACAGAACCAAACTGTCCGTTATAATATGCGTTCAACTCATGGCCCAAATCGTAACTGTTAGATTCGTTTCCTGTTATATTAATATTATCATAGAAAGCATTATCAACCAGAATATTGGTTTCCTTCAAAGTAGGAAACTCTTCTTTCAGCATTTTACCGGTCTGATATTTAGCTCCAAAGGTATGATTTTCATTTATCTGGTAATTGAAACCGATATTACCGTTAAGGTCTTTGGACTGATACGACATATCGTTTTCCATGTTATGGTTCCATACCTTAGTGCCCTTTTCTTCCAATTTGATAGTGGTTTCCTGCCAGCTATTCATACCCGTATAATATACGGAACCGAAAATATCCAGATTATTATGCCGGTAATTGAAATTAGCCTGCTCAATCAAGTCCGTGTTATCTGACTGATAATAGCTGGAACGAAGATTGAAACCGAATCCGTCACCCTGACGCTTAACAGTCTGAATGCGGACCACAGCCTTTACTGTCGCATCATATCTCGATCCGGGATTGCGGATAACCTCCACGCTCTTGATATCATCAGAGTTAAGCTGTTCAAGTTCTGACAAATCATGCAGTTTTCTGCCGTTGACATATATAAGAGGCGTTCCTTTACCGAAGACCTCAAAAGCGTCCTGTTTTTTTGTAATACCCGGTATTTTGGTCAGCACATCATTGGCAGAACCGACTTTGCTCAACACACTGTTTTCCACACTTGTCACCATAGCATCCCCTTTCATGCGTGTCACAGGAAGATTGCCTTTTACCACCACTTCACCAAGCATCTGTGCGTCCGAAACGAGCTGCACGATACCGATATTTGCCGGAGATACCGGCTTACACACGGTCTTATATCCGATGGATGATATTTTCACTATCTGGTTTTCCGATGTTGCCTCCAGTGTGAAAGAACCGTCCTCACCGCTGATGGTTCCGCTCACAAATGCCGAATCCGGCAGCGAGAGCAGCACCACATTGGCGTATGGCAACGGTTGGCTGTTCTCGTCAATCAATTTTCCGCTAACTGTCTGTGCGGACAAACTGACAGGTAATATGATACATGTCAGCACAAACAAAAATACTTTAATAAATCTCATTGTATATTACTCTTATTGTTTACGATTATCTATTCCGACCACAAAGTTAGTATATACAAATTAAAAGTGTATAAAAAGTATATCTACATTTTAATCAGAATAAAAATCCATGTATTATATTAATATACAATGGTTTATCATACGTTTTACACCAAACCCCAAATCTACATTTTCATTTTTCAGAACTCTGCCACCCATCTGTCGAGTGTCATTTCATCCGGAAGACCGTCTTGCAGCGTATCGCTCAGATGCTTCTTCAGGCGGAACTTTTTCTGAGATACGGAAGTCGTATTCACACCGAATATCTCCGACATCTGTGCGTTGTTGAAACGTAGTTTTATCAGCATACAGAGGTGTAGCTCCTGCTTCGTAAGAGTTGGGCATA
>JAHLFB010000017.1 GCA_018884025.1 Candidatus Phocaeicola faecipullorum | reverse complement strand
CCCGAATTTTATAGAAGATTTCAATAATCTCCTTACTGAAGATGGCAGAATATATCCCAAAAAGGATGAACATCTGAACACAGAACTGAGAATCTTTGCTCTTATCAGGCTGGGAGTCACAGATGCAAACCGTATTGCACACTTCCTTGGCTATTCTCTGGCTACCGTATATAATTACAGAAGCAAGATAAGAAACAAGGCTAAAGGGAACAAAGACAATTTTGAACAGGACGTAATGAATCTGTAAGGAAGCTTAAAAACTCACCAACTTAAAAACTCAAGAACTTAAAATACATTCACCATGAAAAAAATACCTGATTTAAGTTTCTGGAAGCTATGGAACATCAGCTTCGGATTTTTCGGCGTGCAGATAGCCTACGCATTGCAAAGCGCAAATATCAGCAGAATATTCTCCACACTAGGAGCTGACCCGCACAGTCTGAGTTACTTCTGGATACTTCCTCCCCTTGCAGGAATAATAGTACAACCGATTATAGGAGCTCTGAGCGACAAGACATGGTGCCGTTTCGGACGACGTATCCCTTATCTGTTTGTAGGAGCACTCATTGCGGTACTCGTAATGTGTCTGTTGCCTAACGCGGGCAGTTTCGGAATGTCTGTATCAGCCGCTATGATATTCGGTCTGTTCTCTCTTATGTTTCTCGACACTTCCATAAACATAGCTATGCAACCTTTCAAAATGATGGTTGGCGATATGGTAAACGAAAAACAAAAAGGTCTGGCATACTCTATACAGAGTTTCCTCTGCAATGCAGGAAGCCTGGCCGGATATCTTTTCCCATTCATCTTTGCAGCAATTGGAATAAGCAATATTGCACCTAAAGGCGTTATTCCGGATTCTGTGATATATTCTTTCTATATAGGAGCGGCAATACTCATCATCTGCGTAATATACACAACCGTCAAAGTAAAGGAATACCCACCAGAGCTGTATGCCGAATACCACGGAATAACAAAAGAAATCAAGGAAGAAAAATCCAACATATTCTCTCTATTGGTAAAAGCTCCAAAGGCATTCTGGACAGTAGGATTGGTACAGTTCTTTTGCTGGGCTGCATTCATGTTCATGTGGACATACACAAACGGAACTGTAGCTGCAGGTGTTTTCAACACTCCTTCTGTAGAAGTAATTAAGGATGGTATCTCGCATATGGTACTTGACACACAGTCTGTACAATATCAGAATGCCGGCGACTGGGTAGGCATACTGTTTGCCGTACAGGCTGTAGGCTCTGTTCTTTGGGCTATGGCATTACCTCTGTTCAAAAGCCGCAAATTCGCCTACGCATTAAGTTTGATATTGGGGGCATAGGCTTTATTTCCACAATGTTCATACATGACCAATATGCACTATTCGTATCATTCCTGCTGATAGGATGTGCTTGGGCTGCAATGCTTGCACTACCGTTTACAATACTTACCAATGCTCTTACAGGAGGACATATGGGAACATACCTTGGTCTGTTCAATTGTACAATATGTGTTCCACAGATAGTAGCTGCTGTGGCAGGAGGATGGATTTTAAGGATGTTCACAACTCCCGGAAGCATACCACCTGAAGTAAACATGCTTGTATTGGCAGGAGTATTATTAATAGCCGGCGCATTATGCGTAGGAATAATTAAAGAGAAAGAAACAATATAACAACAACATCAAAATGACTTGTTCAGATGGCGTTCATTTTCCATTCAGTGAATGGTTGATGAACGCCATTTAAATATCATTTAATCACCATTTAAATAGTATTTAAATGCTGTTAGAAAAATCTGATTATCTTAAGATACCGAAACTTCAACAACGATAATTTTGCCGAAAGAACAAAACTGTTTACCTTTGCCGAGGAACATTATTTTTACAAAATGAATATACTCGGAAAATTATTATCTGGCTCACTGATTTTAATTTATGCCGCATCTCTCACCGCTTGCGGCAGTAGCAAGAAAAGCGACACTTCAATCAGCAAAGAAGAATCTGCCGACAACGTACAAGTTCCGGCCTTTAATGCCGACAGTGCATACAGTTTCGTTAAAAAACAAGTAGATTTCGGTCCTCGCGTTCCCAATTCAAAAGCGCATAAAGAATGTGGTGATTATCTGGCTTCTGAACTTGAACGTTTCGGAGCAAAGGTTTACAACCAGTATGCCGACCTTGTAGCCTACGACGGAACGCTGCTCAAGGCACGCAACATCATAGGCGCATATAACCCTGAAGCCAAAAAGAGAGTTATACTGTTTGCCCACTGGGACAGTCGGCCATATGCCGACAGCGATGAAGAAAAGTATCATCACACTCCTATAGACGGAGCAAATGACGGTGCGAGTGGAGTCGGCGTATTACTTGAAATTGCCAGACAAATTCAAGCCCAATCTCCTGCAATAGGTATTGACATTGCTTTCTTTGATGCAGAGGACTACGGTATTCCAGAGTTCTATCAGGGAAACTATAAGGCAGACACATGGTGTCTCGGCTCACAATACTGGGGCAGGATTCCTCATGTCTCTGATTATAAGGCACGCTACGGAATACTGCTCGACATGGTAGGAGGCAAAAATGCATCATTCTATTATGAGGGTTATTCAAAACGTACCGCAAACAATATCATGAAAAAGATATGGGATGCCGCGCACAAAATAGGTTATGGAAACTTGTTCATAAAAGAAAACGGTGGAGAAGTAACTGACGACCATATCTACGTAAACCGATACAGACAGATTCCGTGTGTAGATATCATTCATTACGACTCAAACAGCGATACAGGATTTAACCCTACATGGCATACCATAGACGATACGATTGAAAATATAGACCGTGCCACACTACAGGCTGTAGGCCAAACAGTCCTCCAGGTGATTTATAATGAGAAATAACATAAAAGCAGAATAACGATGAAAACAATAAATGAGCTTCAGGACGAAGTAATAGAAGAATTCAGCGATTTCGATGATTGGATGGACAAGTACCAGCTATTGATAGATCTTGGAAACGAACAGGAACCGCTTAATCCGGAATATAAAACAGACCAGAACCTTATTGACGGTTGCCAAAGCCGTGTATGGCTTCAGGCTGATATGGAAGACGGAAAGATAATATTCCAGGCAGAAAGTGATGCACTGATTGTAAAAGGTATTATTGCCCTCCTCATAAAAGTAGTGTCAGGACATACTCCTGACGAGATACTTGAATCCGATTTGTACTTCATTGAGAAGATCGGACTGAAAGAACATCTTTCCCCTACAAGAAGCAACGGACTTCTTGCAATGGTGAAACAGATGCGTATGTACGCACTGGCTTTCAAGGCCAAGAACGCTTGAGAACAACCACAACACAAAATAACAGCCGCCGCATTATCCGGGATTTCCGGTAATACGGCGGCTGTATTTTTTCAATTATCTCTTAAAGATTAAGATAACTCTTGGCATTGCAATAGCAGATATCTTCTATCATACCTTTTATTCTTCCCATTTCCGATTCCGGAAGTATTCCGTTCACCACGTCATTACCAATCATATTACACAAGATTCTGCGGAAATATTCATGACGAGGATATGAAAGGAACGAACGGGAGTCAGTAAGCATACCTACAAAACGGCTCAACAATCCCTGTTCAGACAAGGCATTCATCTGGCGGAGCATTCCTCCCATCTGGTCGTTGAACCACCAGCCTGAACCGAACTGCATCTTGCCCGGTACACTTCCGTCCTGATAGTTGGCTATCATTGCAGCCACCATATCATTTTCCGACGGATTGATATTATAGAGTATTGTCTTTGCCAGCTTACCTTCTGAGTTCAGACGGTCGAAAATCTTAACCATGGCCTCGGCACATCTGAAATCGCCGATAGTATCAAAGCCTGTATCAGGACCAAGCTTGGCCATCATTCTTGAATTTGTGTTACGCAACGGTCCGTAATGATACTGCTGAGTCCATCCTGCCTCTGCATTCATTTCTGAAAGGATAATCAACAGAGCTGTCTGATATTTTGTTTTTTCGTCCTTAGTCAGTTCATTACCGCCATATACCTTGTCGAATATCGCCGATATTTCTGCCATAGTATAATCAGCAGCAGGTATATCAGCAAGACCGTGGTCGGCAAGCTTACATCCGTGGTCGGCAAAATACTGATGACGCACTTTCAAAGCCTCAACCAAATCATCAAACTTGGAGATTGTCACGCCACTAGCCTGTGAAAGTTTTTCAAGATAAGCCCTATATTCGGCTGCTGTAGTGACATTCATTACCTTGTCAGGTCGCCAAGTAGGAAGAACCTTAACCTCGAAACCGGAATCTGCAATAGCCTTATGATACTCCAGCGTATCAATCGGATCGTCAGTTGTACATACAGACTCTACGTTATATCTCTTCATCAGTCCGCGGGCCGAGTATTCAGGAGTAGCAAGCAGTTCATTACATTTATCGTATATTCTTTTTGCAGATGCAGGATTCAAGGTTTCACCTATACCGAAAGCAGTCTTCAATTCAAGATGAGTCCAGTGATAAAGCGGATTGCGCAATGTATATGGAACTGTTTCTGCCCATCTCTCGAATTTCTCCCAATCGGAAGTTTCCTTACCTGTGATATACTTTTCATCTACTCCATTGGCACGCATCGCACGCCATTTGTAATGGTCGCCGCCAAGCCATATCTCTGTGATTGAGCTGAATTTATAATCATCCGCAATCATCTTCGGATTAAGATGACAGTGATAATCTATGATAGGCATCTTTTCCGCATGTTCATGATACAGCATCTTTGCCACATCACTCTGCAGAAGAAAATCTTCGTTTATAAAATCTTTCATTTTGAGTTTGTAAGTTTATGAGTTTATAAGTTTTTAAGTTTGCCAGTTCGTTAACATCAACCAACTGAAAAACTTAAAAACTAAAGAACTAATATCACACTTCTATTATCTTATATTTCGGAACAAGAATCTTTATCATTATCCAGCTGAACAGATAAGCTATTGAAGCTATAAGGAACACTATCATATAGCCGGCATGAATACCTTCAAATCCCATGAAAGCCATATTCGTTTCCTTTGAGTAAGTAAACAGGATACCTGAGCCCTGATTGAACAGCAAGC
Organism: Candidatus Phocaeicola faecipullorum; assembly: GCA_018884025.1. Taxonomy (GTDB): domain Bacteria; phylum Bacteroidota; class Bacteroidia; order Bacteroidales; family Bacteroidaceae; genus Phocaeicola; species Phocaeicola faecipullorum. Next base: position 3,742 of record JAHLFB010000017.1, on the reverse strand, counting down.
TGCCTATACCACCGGCCATACCACCGATACCTGTAACTGTTGCCACAGCCGATTTAGGGAACATATCGCTCACTACCGTATAAGTATTGGCACTCCAGCTCTGATGTGCTGCACCTATTATACCGATTATGATGATAGGGAACCAGCAGGATATATTTCCGAGCGGCTGTGCAAAAAGTCCGAGCAATGGGAACAAAGAGAAGATAAGCATAGCGCGCATACGTCCTGCGAACGGATTCATACCAAGACGTGTGATAAACACAGTAGGCAAATAACCGCCAATGATGGAAAGCATTGATATCAAATAAAGAGTAAAGATAAGCAACATACCCATAGTAGAGTCTGAGCTGTATCCGTAAACGTCCTTCACATAAGCAGGTGCCCAGAAAAGGAAGAACCACCACACACCGTCAGGAAGACAACGTCCGAATATAACAGCCCAAGTCTGACGGAAAGTGAAACATTTCCACAAGCTGATACCTTTCTCCTTTTTCTCTTCTGTTGCAGGCTTTGCAGTCTCAGAAGCTTCTGTCAGACGATCCTGCTCGATATATTCCAGCTCAGCCTTGTTTACCTTCTTCTGCTTTGACGGAGTTTCATACATTCTTACCCAAAATCCCATCCAGAAGAAACCTAAAGCACCGATTATAAGGAATGACATTTCCCAACCCATATAACGTGCTATGACAGGAATGGTGAAAGGTGCGAGCAAGGCACCAAGCTGTGCTCCGGCATTGAACACACTGGTTGCGAAAGCACGGTCTTTCTTAGGGAAATATTCGGCAGTCACCTTTATGGCGCAAGGGAAGTTACCAGACTCTCCTACTGCCAGTATGGAACGCGCAGCAAGGAAAAGCCATATACTTACGGTCGATACACTCCATATCACTGTACCTGCAGTTTCGGCAGCCTCGATAGCCTCACGCGCACCTTCGAAAGTGAAAGCCCATGTTCCTGTAGATATTCCGGCAGTAACTATTCCGCAGAAAGTGTGAAGACAGGCACCTACAGACCATATACCTATAGCCCATAAATAACCTTTCTTTGTTCCAATCTTATCTACAAATTTTCCTACGAAAAGCATACTGATAGAATACAGTATAGAGAAGAAACCGGCAATAGTTCCGTAATTCGCATCAGTCCAGTTAAATTCTGGAGCAATAAAGTCCTTCCATGTAAGAGAAAGAACCTGTCGGTCCATATAGTTTATCGTTGTGGCGATAAACAGCATAAGGCATATCGTCCAGCGATAATTTGTCATTTTCATTCTATTATCTTGTGAATTCATGGTATTATTCAATTAATAATTATAAATTAAGAATTAACAATGGGTGGGTACGGCATTATTAATTCTTAATTTTTAATTATTCATTATCTTTTATACTATTCCGTTTTTCAGTTCGTCATCCACCACAGCCATCATACCTTCCACCTGTCCCAGGGCAAGCATACGTCCGTGGAATGAATATCCTGCGTTGTAACCCTTGTCTTCGTCGCCTAGCATCATACGTCCGTGGTCAACACGCATCGGCAATCCCGGGTTTTCCTTTTCGAATATTCTGATAAGGTCAATCAGATGTCCGCGACCAGACAGATGAGTACTTTCGATAAAGTTACCGCCAGGCATAGCCGCTGTACTGCGCAAATGTACGAAGTGCGTACGTTTAGCAAACTTCTTTGCAAGTTCGCGTGTATCGTTATGCTCTCCTGCACTCAAAGAACCTGCACAGAAAGTCAGTCCGTTGTGAGGATTGTCAACAGCATTGAGGAACCATGCTATATCCTCTTCGTTTGTAACGATACGAGGCAATCCGAGAATCTGGAAAGGAGGATCGTCCGGATGAACACACATGTTGACACCGTATTCCTCGCACACTGGCATTATAGCAGCAAGGAAGTAACGCATGTTTTCACGCAATGCATCTCTGTCTATACCTTTATATAAAGAAAGCAGACGCTTGAATATAGCTACAGGGTTCTTGTCGCCTTCGCGGATATTTCCGTTTACGAATCCCTGAGTCTTAACGATGATAGCGTCGATAAGCTCATCTTTTTCTGCTTCTGTGATAACCTTGTCAAGTTCTTCCACCTTGCGGAGTTCTTCTTCAGAATAGTCTTTCTCCGCTCCTTCGCGCTGAAGAATCTTTACGTCGAAATATGCGAAACGTACCCTGTCGTAGTACAACGAGCTTGTACCGTCTGCCCAAGGATGCTGCAAGTCTGTTCTCACCCAGTCGATTACCGGCATGAAATTATAGCATACTGTCTTTACACCGCATTTACCTAGATTGGCAAGGCTGACTTTATAGTTTTCAATCAGCTGGTCGCGTTCAGGACCTGCATATTTGATAGCTTCGCATACAGGAAGACTTTCCACTACCGACCATCTCAATCTGTATGACTCGATATAAGATTTCAAGTCGTTGATAGCCTCAACAGTCCAAATCTCGCCGTTTGGAACATCATGCAAAGCTGTTACTATTCCTTCTACTCCTATCTGACGCAGCATGGAAAGAGTAATCTTATCCTTCTTTCCAAACCATCTCCAAGTTTTTTCCATCATAGATTATGAGTTTTTAAGTTTGTAAGTTTGTAAGTTTGTGAATTTATAAGTTGTAAGTTTGTGAGTTTATAAGTTTGTGAGTTTGTAGATTTGTGAACATAAACAAACTAAAAAACTAAAGAACTTAAACTCATACACCACTGAATGCACTGAAACCACCGTCGATAGCCAATGTAGCACCAGTGATAAAGCTAGCTGCATCGCTGCAAAGGAACTGAACGGCACCATTCAATTCTGAAATATCTCCAAATCTTCTCATTGGAGTCTTGGCAATAACCTTCTTGCTGCGTTCTGTCAGTGAGCCGTCAGGATTAATCAGGATAGCACGGTTCTGGTTGCCGATAAAGAATCCCGGAGCAATAGCGTTGACACGGATTTTTTCGCTGAACTTGATAGCCATTTCCTGAGCCATCCAGCGAGTGAAGTTTTCAACAGCGCTCTTAGCCATAGAATATCCCGGCACACGTGTGATTGACTCGTAAGCAGCCATAGAAGAAACGTTCACGATAACACCACTCTGCTGTTTTGCCATTATCTCACCGAAAACAAGGCATGGATAAACAGTACCGTTAAGGTTAAGGTCAACTACTTTGTTAAGGTCTTCCACCTTCATGTCGAATATATTCTGCTCGACAGTCAGCGTACCGCCAGGGATGTTACCACCGGCTGCATTGATAAGGAAATCCACACGACCCCACTTTGAAAGTACAGTATCTTTTACAGAACGAAGGCTCTCGATGTCAAGCACATTACATACAGTACCTGCTACATCCTGGCTCACAGCTTTCAGACGTTCCAATGCTGCATCTACCCTATCCTGATGAGCACCGATGATTATGACTTTAGCTCCGGCCTTCAGAAGACCTTCAGCTATATTACTACCCAAAACGCCGGAACCGCCTGTTACAACAGCTACCTTACCGGCAATATCAAACATGTTGTTCATATATATAAGTTTTAAATTGTTCTTAGATGCAAAAATACTACAGAAAGAAATAAGTATATATACCTATTTTTGCAAGATATTTACTTATATTTGCATTAAGTAGTGCGACAAGAAGTCGTACAAGTAATTGTTCAGCATGATGTCTGAACCTGTTGTTCCGTCAACAGTAGCCTAAAGAGGCGTGCTTTACGAGTAATTGTTTGGTGCGAAGCCCTCTTGACAATATGGTTCTA
>JAHLFB010000150.1 GCA_018884025.1 Candidatus Phocaeicola faecipullorum | reverse complement strand
ACAAAGATAAATTTTAAAATCTATTTCAACAACTTTTATGCAAAGTCATCCACTAATACCTGTTCTTTATAATTATGCCGACAATTCTATCAAAGAGCTACCTTTATTTTCCTGAAAACAATCTTCTACCTATAATTCCTTTATACTGATGGCTACCCCACCACTGGGTGCCAGCTTTTGTCTGAGTTTAGTCTTATGACTTACCGTCCGTGTTTCTATTACATATTCCTTCGGATTTGTCCGCCAGTCGTTTTTTTCCCGTCTGCATAGATAACGGCCTGATATTTCTTGCCTTTCGGCAAAAAGCTGAAATCGATAAGGGCTTCACGGCTGTTTTCATCCGTAATGCCTCCTACATACCATTCATTTTTTCCTTTGGCCTTACGGGCAATCGTGATATAATCTCCCGGTTCTGCCTCTAATATATAGGTATGATCCCAGTCTACTGCCACGTCCTTAATAAACTGAAACGCATCCGGATATTTCTCATAATTCTGATACAAATCGGCAGCCATCTGAAGCGGACTATACATCGTGACATACAAAGCTAATTGTTTTACTAGTGTAGTACCTAACTTTGCCTTGTTACTGCCATACACTGACAAGTCTCCCTCAAAAATACCCGGGATGTAATCCATCGGTCCTCCCATCAGACGGGTAAACGGAAGTATGGTCTGGTGGTCCGGACGAATGCCGTTGAATGATTCGAACTCTGTTCCTCGTGCCGACTCCTGTGCAATCCAGTTAGGATAAGTACGACATAAACCAGTCGGACGAACCGCTTCGTGCGAATTGACCATAATCTTATACTGGGCCGCCTTTTCTGCCACACGGTTGTAGTGGTTCACCATCCACTGTCCGTCGTGATGTTCACTACGTGGAATAATCGGTCCCACATATCCGGTTTTCACCGCATCGTATCCGTTATCTTTCATGAAACGGAACGCATCATCCATCTGACGCTCATAATCAGCCACAGACGAGGTGGTTTCATGGTGCATGATAATCTTTACCCCTTTGGAAGCCGCATACGCCTGTAACTCCTTCACGTCAAAATCTGGATAAGGAGTAGTAAAGCTATAGATAAACTCTTTGGCATACGCATAGTTATCTTCCCATCCTTCATTCCATCCTTCCACCAGCACAGCGTCAAATCCATTTTTGGCGGCGAAATCGATGTATTCCTTCACATGAGCGGTATTAGCTCCATGATGTCCGTTAGGTTTCAACTGCTTATAATCAGTCTGTCCAATCACGACATCCTGCGTGTCGGTATAGGCCCATGTAGAACCTCCACCCGTGAAATATTCCCACCATACACCAACGTATTTAGTAGGCTTTATCCATGAAGTATCCTCTATCTTACAAGGTTCATTCAAATTCAGAATCAAGTTGGAAGCCAGTATATCGCGGGCATCGTCGCTCACAATAATCGTACGCCACGGTGTTACACTTCCAGTCTGAATGTATCCCTTGTTCCCATTCTTATCGGGCGTCAAATGTGCACTCATAAGATAAGTTTCTGCATCCAGGTTCAAATGCATAGCCGGATAGTTTACCAGTGCAGCCTCATGAATATTAATATACAGTCCGTTATCCGACTTCAGCATCAGCGGAGTCTGTACAGCCAGATTCGGAGTCGGCGATTTACAAGCCAAAGGCTCATTACGGGCTTCATCAATTAAAAGAGGTACTTCCGAAAGGCGGGAAGTAGTTATCTGAAACTCATTGGTATCGTAGTCAGCCGGAATCCAGAAAGCTTTATGATTGCCAGCCAGCTGAAATTCTGTCAATTCTTCCTTCAGGGTAAAATGACGCAGATTACTTTGCACGGGGAATTCATAACGGAATCCCAGGCCGTCATTAAACAACCGGAAACGGATATTCAGAAGTCTGCCGGATTTTTCTTGTTTCAGTGCCACCCACAACTCTTTATGGTGGTCTCTGATCTCACTGTTCTGTCCCCAGACTGTTTTCCAAACCGTATCGCAACTATCTATCTTTGTTTCTACTACGCTGAAATTACGGTCAAATGCAATCGAAGGACTTATCTGAAAGCCCATTTTGCTTTCTTTTATCACTTCTTTTTCTTTGTATATCAACGAATAGACTGGTTTGCCTTCGTCTGATAGATGAAACTGCATCTTGAAGTTTCCGTCGGGCGAGGTCAATGTCTGTGCCTTCACCGCTACAGATGCCGCCAGCAACCCAAGCAATACAAAAATCGTTCTCATCGCTGTATATTTTTTTATGTTCGTCATATCTGTTTTCATATATAACAACCATACAAAAAAAAACACTTACTGCATGACGCATAATATGAAAATAAAATACCCCTTCTATATTTCCGAGAATCCCTTTATCTATTCTCTGTTTCACACTGCGGGATTTGTATCTCACACTGTGAAATATATATCCCACACTGTAGTTTTTGTATTTCACAGTGTGAAACAGAGAATATGCCACAACAAAATGACTTATATACAGAAAGGAAAAGATGTTTTATCAATATTGAAGCAAAAAAGCTTCCGCACAAGGCAAGAAACGGTCATGTCCTTTCGCATTCAAATGAGCTGTATCGTTTACGCCTTCATTCTGAAAATAAATCTTGCGGAAAGCATCGCTTTGCGCAAAGATATTTCCCTCACGTGCTGCATCAAAAACAGGAATACTGTAACGCCCGCACACCTCTAATGTCGCATCCACGACTTTCTCGGCTGCACTGCCTGAAAAATTTTTCCGTGTCCAGCAGGTAAAGAAAAACAGCTTGGCAGAAGGATACTTTTCAATCAGCCCCTCACACAATATGCCCAGTTTTTCCTTGTAATTATCAATACCGATAGAATCGAGGAGGGAAGCATCATTGTGTCCGGCAATGACCACCACATAATCCAATGAATCAGTCATTTCTTTATAACGTTTATACATCGCCTCGCCGAAACGAGCACGAGGCATGGCTACACAATTCCCATTACGCCCGTAATTGAAATATTGCATTCCATGCTTTTTCGCAAACTTATAATGCCATGTATATTCCACCGGCTCACGATGGTTTCTCACATAGCTGTCGCCTATGACTCCGATACGTTTTCCATACAACGGATCAGACGACGTACCCACCTGTCCCCAAGCGGTATGGATACATACCCATGCCATAAGGATAAAAAAGAATCTCAACTGTTTCATATTGTTATCTCTGTTTACATAATTAATCCTTCCATTCATATACATACAACTGGTCTAATACCACTCCCTCATCCAATGCCTGAATCGTAATTCGATGTGTTCGATTTCCACGCTCTTGTGCAGCCCAACCAATATGACAAGAGATACAAATCAATAAAACAACAGCTAACTTTCTTTTCATACGTATTTTCATAGATGATTTGGTTGCAAAAAAACACATTTCCTGCATTTTCTTCCATGTAGAATAATATTTTTATATGGAATTTTGTATAAAAGGTCTGAATAAGCCCTATTCTTTTCTTAATTCATGTTATAAAACATATTTTACACTTGCTATTTCCCTGAAAAGCCTTACCTTTGCAACGTGTTTTTCATAGTATTAGATTTAAGGTTAACAAAGGTTGGAGTTCAGCGGAACTCCTTTTTTTATGCCCTTAACTTAAATAAAGACGGAAAGTTCATTTGAATGGACAATTTTATCACCATTTATTCCCTGAATAATTCTATTTTTGAAGTCAAGTAAAACAACCCTAATTCTAGCTGTATCACATGAAAAAACAATTATTCTATTGTCTCCTTTCTTGTACATCGCTTTGCTGTATAACAGGTCATGCATTAGAGGTTTCCAAAACGTATGTTCCCAAAAAGAAAAGCATGTATCATAAAGAATGGATTGACTTCAACAAAAATGGTCGGAAAGATATTTACGAAGATCCTAAAGCACCATTAAACGACCGAATTGAAGACTTGCTTTCCCAAATGACTATGGAGGAAAAGACCTGCCAGATGGTCACGCTTTATGGATATCAAAGAGTTTTAAAAGATTCATTGCCTACTCCCGACTGGAAAAACCAGTTATGGAAAGACGGTATCGGAGCTATCGATGAGCATCTGAATGCGTTTCGCGGATGGGGAGTTCCTCCAATGCAAAATGAACTGGTATGGCCAGCTTCGAATCACGCCTGGGCACTGAACGAAGTACAACGCTTTTTCGTAGAAGAAACGCGCCTGGGGATACCAGCTGACTTTACCAATGAAGGTATCCGGGGAGTAGAAAACTATATTGCAACCAATTTTCCAACCCAACTGGCACTCGGACACACTTGGAACAGGGAACTGATACGCCAGGTAGGCTACATCACAGGACGAGAGGCCCGCTTA
>JAHLFB010000149.1 GCA_018884025.1 Candidatus Phocaeicola faecipullorum | reverse complement strand
AGGAAAACTTGGAATAGACCTTCACGCCTCCGATAAGGCCGACCACGGCTCCGATGGCATAAATCAGTTTGGTTCCCGGATCGAAATAGGAAGTGACCATGTTGGTGGCTTCAGTGATACCGCCGATACCGTTACCCTGGGCGAAGGCCCCTGTCGTTGCAAGCAGCATCATGGCTGCAAAAAAGAATCTTTTTTTCATGTGTCGAAACTTTTAATTGGTGAGACAAAAAATGATTTCGACCACGAATATATAACGCTTAATTTATTGATTTACAACACTGACGATGCGTGACATCGGGTGTCATTACGTTACATCAGCAGGGAAATTCCAGTGACGAAAAACAGTGGAAAAACGACTTTTGATTCTTCCGGCGAAGGTCGCTCGTGCCTTCGCTATTTCTCGACATGCGACAGCCGGAATAATAGAAAATCATAATCCATACATACGACGGATTTCATAAACGAGTACCGACATTTCATCGGATAAATCAGAGAATATGGTAGAAAATCTCTATTAAAAAGGATATAGCAGATTTGATGAGGAATACACGCGGGAGAGTATTTATGATTGATTATCAATGATATAGAAGTATCGGTACAAAAATAATCGCTGTAAGAAACAGGGTGAAAAAGCCGTTTTGGGGAGAAGCAAAGAGAGAAAGAAAAAGGTTGGTTTAAGACAAACATTTAACACAAACTTAACAAACGGTAGGTGTTTTTATACTTTGTCAATAGCCGCTTGGAATGAGGTCAAAACCACAAAGGAATTATGTCGGGAATTGTTTGCCACGATTGATTTTTAGCATGTTTTGCGCTTCGAGAGCCAATAGTGGTACAAATGGTGTATGGAATAAGTCTTAAAATCCTAATTTTCGCTCTACACAGAAGCTCATTGATAAAAATATCACTACCTTTGTATTTGAATTGGAGCAACTTTATTCAAGACATGCGAAATAAAAAGTTGCATTCGAGATGCAGTATTTTTATGGTTCATGCATTTTTATAATAGCTAACAATTAAAATAGATAAAAAATGAATACGAAAGACTTTTTCGGAATGCTGCTCATGGTATTCCTCGCCGTGGCAGGACTGACGGCATGCAGTGACAACGACAACGATAATTTGACAAATATTGCCGAAACTGAATGGTATGGCAGCCATGTTGTCTCCACGGCTACCAATGAGGGTGTGGAGGAAACACATACGGCAATTTTAGGATTTATATTTTCCGAAGATGGGACAAGCTGTACTGTTGAAACGGGAATCGAAACGCTTATGTCAGTTAATAGGGTTACTAAATATGTAAGTTACTCTCCATTGACACATTCCGTAACTTTAACAGAATCGCCCAATTCGTCCACAACAGAATATTACGGCGTGATTGAAGGTGAATCTATGCAAGTGCAGTGTTGTGTGGATGGTAAACCATCGGATGAGGTTATCACACTATTCAGAAAGAAATAAAGTATGAAAAAATTCTTGGATTTCAAATGTCTTATTATCCAATGCCATATCATTCGACAACTTCCACACCTTTAAGAAGAACTATTCTATTCTATGCAAGTGCCGTTTTGAAATCATAGATTAAATTAGAACGGTTACTAACTCGTAAAGGAAGATATATTTATCATCTTTGCAATCTTTGTTGCATATTCTATGATTACCTATCATACACCCCCTCTGCAACATCAACAACCTCTTTGAGTATATGGCGATGTTTTATTTCGTCGAAAGGCTGGCTACTCTCCGCATAGTCACAGAGCCAACTTTCATTGATAATAAACTTATAAAGCAAAAGGTTATAAAAGAAGAAAGAACTTTTCAAAAATATAATTGTACAGCAGAAACAATGCCTCCAACTGTGTTACATGTCGGTGATATCATTGGATTATAAAGAAAAATATTTGTAAGGTGTAATCTACAGGGTACTATACCATGTATGTAATGTAACGAACTGAAAATAATACGGATAATCAAAAACTATATTCAAATAAGCCTTTAATAGTGTAACTAATGAATGATAACCCAGAAAGTTTTATCTAACTTTCTGGGTTATCATCGTTTAATGCCACACCTTTTTTACTAAACGGCTAAGTATATTTCCTTATATCAAAAGAAATATCGGCTTTTTCCCCGGCATCCTGCTTCGTAAAACCTTCGACCTTATCCATATATTCGTCAATAAGATTGTCTATTTTCTGTTGGAAACCGGATTCATTTTCAAGGAAAGCCAGCAATTGGGTGCCGGACAGCTTATGCCGTATAGTGTGGACAGCACGGATAATCTTGGTCTCATCAGTAGAGTTATCCACCAGCACATCAGCCATATTGTTCATGTCTTCATATGTCAATGCAGTATTGAAATCCGGGTCCGGTTCAGAATCCGCAGAAACCATCAATTCACGTTTTTCTTCATCGGACAGACCGTTTTTCCCGCCAGAAAGAGTGTCATCCACATCATCGGCATTGATTTCCCTGTCTTCCTCTACAGGTATCTTCTCCAAAGGTTCAGAACGAACCGGTACTTTCTTCCGAATATCAGGATCTTCAAGATATACAATCTTTGTCTTGCCGATTACATCATCATCTGAAACCGGTGATGCGGTTTCACTTACGGCAGAATTCTCATGAATGTGCTTTCCTACCGGCACCATATCTTCAGACGTGGTCTGTGTTTCCGGTTTTCGCCGTGCGTCCTTTTTCTTCTTCAGATATTTCCTGTGAAGTTTCCATGACCTGACACGGACGATACGTAGCCAACGGACAACCCCGTCCCATAAACCGTACATTCTGCTTCCGAAAACAAATACCCATAAATGATTAAGTATGATGGTCACACATATCGTCTTGACCATAAAATATAAAATCGTTACCATAGTGCTTACAATTATTTGGTGTTATTCCCATTATACAATTTCTGTTACGGACACTTTCAATGTCATTTTCATGAATATGTTCCCTAACTATTCTTTGTATAAAGGTTGATTATTGATCTGATTGTTATAAAGACTGTTTATTTCCTCCCGGTACTGCTCCAAATGAGCGGTCAGAATATCATCGATATATTTTGACATACTGACTCCCGGGGCCACAACGGACAGGAATCTCCGTATGAACTGGTAATTTTCCAGACTGATATAGGCCTGCTGTCTCAACTGGATATTACCACCCTTAAGGAACTGCCTGCGGTACGAACCGGATTCATCCTTGCGTTTTTTTTGTCTTACGGCACTTTTCATATCATGACCGCCGGTATCATCCCCCTTTTCCTGTATATCTTCTTCTACAGATTCCTCGTCAATGATTACGTCTTTCGGAGCATTCTTGCCATAGACCGGAACATCCCCTGCCATAATTCCCCGGAGAAGTTCCTCATTTACCGTTACCTGTTTCTTCGCCATGACATTCCAGTTTTAATTTAACAAAAAGTTCCTCTGCAAGTTCTGCGAGTCCGCTGCCTTTCATCAGTTTGGTTGGAGGCGGGAAAAGGGTACAGCGGAAAAAGGATTTGTTGAGAAGTGACAATTCCTTTTCATAACGGTTGGTTTCCGGAACAATGGTATCCAGAACATTCAATTCCAACTTGTGCATAATGGCACAATAGGCGTCGAATACTTCCGTTGAAGCACGGGCATCCTTTTTGGTCCAGAAAAAGAAGAACTCTTTCAACGGAATATCCTTCATTTCCCTGATATAATCCAGGACGGTTGTGGAAAATGACAGACTGCTCTGCATCACTATCCGGTCCGGAACAATCGGAGTCAGCACGTAATCCATATTGACAATGGTATTGAGAACCCCTCTGGAATTTACCGTTCCGGGCAGATCCACGATAATCAGGTCATAATCACCGCCCGCCGCCAGTTCGTCTGCCGTCTGACGGGCATTCTCCGCCTTCGATCCTACAATCGTGTAGGCTTTCTTCTTGATACGCTCGAACTGGGATACCATCAGCTGCTTGAAATATTCGCTGTGCTCGACAGTACGCATATCCCTCTCTTTCATACGGACCAGACTGAACTGTGGGTAATCACAGTCAACAACCGCAACATTCAGTCCTTTCAGGTAATGGTAATACCCGGCAAGCAAAATCGTCATGGCCGATTTGCCGACTCCGCCCTTCTGGTTGCAAAGGGCAACATAAACTGTTTCTTTTTTCATACGCTTTTTGCTTTTATATTAAACATAACAGATTCCATACTTACTGGCTGACTGGATATATGCAATCTGTCATTACAGCATCACGCCAGTACATCATCACTGCTTTACATCACTACTGCATAACATCAGTACGCCAGTCATTATCTACTTCCGATGTGCAGTACTCCAGCCAATCAGTCGTTCTGTCAGTCAATACTGCATTCACACAGTCAGTACTGCAGTAATTCAGTTGTTAAGTATTGCACAAATTCCATCATTCACACTGCAAATAAAAAAGGATTTTCCCGAATAATCGCCATCATCCGGAGACGGTGACGACCCTTGTCATCGTATGACATCTTGTTACATATAACATGCTGTTTTATAGGTAGATATACCGCCGTAACTTTGCCACCGACAACGGAATGGATGCCGGATGGAGTTATCCCGAAGCCGAAGAATGAGGCTGAAGGTCAAAATTCAATTTGACTTCAGGCAAATTCATGTTCAAGCGAACATAGCAAGTTGTGTTTTGAGGCACCCGAAATAAATTCGGGCACTCAAAACAAACTTGCCGCTCGCCTGAAGGCTCGGGAGGGATTTCCTCCAAAGTCGGAAATCCATGACGGAAAATCAGCAACAGAAAATCTCAATGCGTATGGAAGAAAACAGTAAAAGAAAGACAAGAAAAAGTGCGGGACGGAAACCGAAAACAGACCCGGCGGTACACCGCTATGTGGTACGGCTGAACTCGGAAGAGAACGGCCACTTTGAAATTCTGTTCCAGAAATCTGGACTGAAACAGCATTCCAAGTTCATCAAGGCGATGATTTTCGGACGCGAAATGAAGGTGGTCAGAATCGACAAGGCGGCGATGGACTACTACATAAGGCTGACTAATTTCTACCACCAGTTCCAGGCCATCGGCAACAACTACAACCAGACGGTGAAGGCTGTCAAGTCCAATTTCGGCGAGAAACGGGCGTTCGCCCTGTTACGAAACCTGGAGAAAGCTACCATTGACCTGGTGGTACTGAGCAAGCGGATTGTCATGCTTACCCGGGAGTTCGAGGAGGAATACCTTATAAAAAGAAGGAAGGAGGAGCAGCAGAATGGTAGCTAAGATCAACCGTGGTGTATCGCTCTACGGAGCGGTCATCTACAACCAGCGTAAAGTGGACGAGGCAACCGCCCGTGTCATCGCGGGCAACCGCATGATTACCGACCTCACCGGAAATCCCCACAATGTCATGCAGCAGAC
>JAHLFB010000148.1 GCA_018884025.1 Candidatus Phocaeicola faecipullorum | reverse complement strand
ATAATATTTAAAAGGGGCCGTATCAAACTCTGTATTGAGTAATGATGCGGCCCTTTTTTACTCTTTTAGGGTGTTCAAATTTCAAATTATAAGTTCATTTTTTCAAAAAATGAATTTTGACACACCCTCTTTTTGCGTTTATATAATACCTACAATTTCCATGATTCGAAAATCTGATATATATTTGTAGTAATTATATAAAATGTTTTTATTATGGAAACAATTATTCCTTATGCACTTTTGTGTTTTACATCGTTCTTTACTCTTACAAATCCTTTAGGTACTATGCCTGTTTTCTTAACAATGACAAAAGGTCTAGATGAGGGAGAGAGAAGCCATATAGTGAAACGTGCCACAATTATTTCTTTTCTTATTCTGATTTGCTTTACATTTTGCGGTCAGTTCCTATTTAAATTTTTTGGTATATCTACAAACGGTTTTAGGATTGCTGCAGGCATTATTATTCTTAAGATAGGTTATGATATGCTACAGGCAAGATATACGAATACAAAGCTAAAAGACGAGGAAATAAAGGCGTATGCCAATGACATATCTATAACGCCACTGTCAATACCAATGTTATGTGGTCCGGGAGCAATTGCCAATGGAATTATTCTGATGGACGATGCAGATAGCTGGATGCTTAAAGTAACGCTTGTAAGCGTAATTGCAATTGTATATATATTGACATATATTATTCTTAGGCTGTCAACACGTCTGGTAAAATTTATGGGAGAGACAGGAAATAATGTTATGATGCGTCTTATGGGGTTAATACTTATGGTTATAGCCGTTGAATGTTTTGTTGGAGGTATGAAACCTATACTGATTGATATAATACATGGTCAGATATAAAACCAAAAACAGACCGCTCTCTACACGAAAAGCGGTCTGTTTTTGGTTTTTATTCTTATTTTTTAAGTTCGTCTGAGTGTTTAGGGTAGTCTATTGTATAATGTAGTCCTCTACTTTCTTTTCTTTCCATAGCCTGACGTGTTATGAGGTATCCTACATTAATCATGTTCCTGAGCTCACAAATCTCACGTGAGGCTTTTACACGTTTAAATAATCTTTCAGTTTCTTCGTACAGAATGTCAAGTCTGTTCCATGCCCTTACAAGGCGGAGGTTACTTCTGACTATTCCCACATATGATTCCATTATCTGATTAACCTCGTTCATGCTTTGCGTAATCAGGACTCTTTCTTCTGTACTGATTGTTCCTTCATCGTTCCATTCAGGTATATCTTCATTAAAATCATATCTGTCAATTACACTCATGGCATGTTGTGCAGCTGCATCGGCATACACAATTGCTTCAATAAGTGAATTTGATGCCAAACGGTTACCGCCATGTAATCCTGTACATGAACATTCTCCTATAGCATATAATCTGCGGATGCTTGACTGTCCGTCCAAATCAACTTTAATACCTCCACAGAGATAATGGGCAGCAGGAGCTACCGGTATATAGTCTTTAGTTATATCTATTCCCAGGCTAAGACATTTCTTGTATATATTCGGGAAATGTTTTTTGGTTTCTTCAGGGTCTTTATGAGTTACATCTAGATAAACATGATCTTCTCCGCGTTGTTTCATTTCGCTGTCTATTGCACGTGCCACGATGTCGCGTGGAGCTAGTGATAGTCTTGGATCATATTTTTGCATAAATTCTTCACCTGAAAGATTTCTGAGTACACCACCGTATCCTCGCATGGCTTCTGTTATTAAGAAGCTTGGTCGGTCGCCTGGATGGAATAAGGCTGTAGGATGGAATTGTATGAACTCCATGTCTTTTACGGCTCCCTTAGCTCTATATACCATGGCTATACCGTCGCCTGTTGCTACCAATGGGTTTGTTGTATGCCTGTAAACAGCTTCACATCCTCCAGTTGCCATAACTGTAACCTTTGAAAGGAAAGTGTCCACATCGCCTGTTTCTTCGTTTAGTATGTATGCTCCGAAACATTTAATACCAGGTGTATGGCGTGTTACTATGATTCCAAGATGATGTTGTGTTATCAATTCAACAGCATAGAAATTTGAGAATATAGTGATATTGGGATGTTGTTTTACGGCTTCAATAAGGCTTGTTTGAATTTCGGCTCCTGTATTATCCTTATGGTGAAGTATTCTGAATTCTGAATGTCCTCCTTCTTTGTGAAGGTCGAATTCACCGTTTTCGTTCTTGTCGAAGTCAACTCCCCATTTAATCAGCTGTTCAATTTGTTTAGGGGCATTTTTAATTACTTTTTCTACCGCAGCCGGGTCGCTTATCCAGTCGCCGGCAACCATAGTGTCGTGGATATGTTTTTCAAAGTTGTCAACTTTGAGATTTGTGACAGAAGCAATTCCACCCTGGGCGAAATAAGTATTAGCTTCTTCCAGTCCGGCTTTGCATATTAATGCAACAGATCCTTTGTGCGCCACTTTGAGCGCGAAACTCATTCCGGCAATACCTGAGCCGATAACGAGAAAATCAAATTTCCTAACCATAATAAATTGTATCTATATTGCAAAGCTACTAAAAAAGTTATAACATACTTCCATTATACTGTTATTTTATAAAGGTTTTCATTCAAATAAATCCTAAAAACAGATAAAGAAATTCTTATTTGGTCGTTTATTATTAAATAAATTTTTATCTTCACAGAAAAATATGTCAATATAAAAGTTTAAACATATGGACAGGACTTTTAAAACAGTTGTTGGATGGTGGTATTGGATTCTGATATTTGTGTCATCATTGCTTCTTTTCTTTTTTTTCTGGATGCATGATACTATATTGGCTGTTATTATGGCCATTCTTGTGATATATGAGATAGAAATGCTTATCCATACCCAATATGTTATAACTGACGATGGTATGCTTAAAATAGAAACAGGACGTTTTGTAAAGAGTTTTACTTTACGTGTTGAGCAGATTGAGTCGATAAGGATGGTACGTTCGATGGCCTTTTTGGCACCGGCATTATCATTTGTTCGCCTTGAGATTAAATATAAAGGCAATAATAAAACTATAAGAGTGCAAGTATCTCCAAACAATAAAGATGCTTTTATTTCCAAATTAAAGTCGATAAACGGCAATATAGTCATTATAAAATAACTTTATTTCTTTAAAATACTATGGATTTTCAATTAGCTATAATTGGTGGAGGTCCTGCTGGTTACTCTGCCGCAGAAGCAGCCGGAAAAGCCGGTTTGAAAGTTGTCTTGTTTGAAAAAAATGCTTTGGGTGGTGTATGTCTTAATGAAGGATGTATTCCTACTAAAACATTGCTGTATTCAGCTAAAGTTTTTGATGGCGCAAGAAATGCCTCAAAATACGCAGTGAAAGCTGATAATGTTTCGTTTGATGTTGGTAAAATAGTCAGTCGCAAGCAAAAAGTTGTACGTAAACTGGTTTTGGGAATTAAAAACAAGATGAGCGAATCGGGTGTTACAGTAGTTGCTGGCGAAGCGTATATACAAGATAAAAACACGATAAAATGTGGTGATGAGATATATAAATGTGATAATCTGATAATTTGTACTGGAAGTAAGACTTTTGTTCCACCTATATCAGGAATAGAAAATGTTGATTACTGGACTCATCGAGAGGCTCTGGATTGTAAAGAACTGCCCGATAGTCTTGTCATTATCGGTGGTGGAGTGATAGGTATGGAGTTTGCATCCTATTTTTGTAGTCTTGGCGTAAAAGTAAGTGTCATTGAGATGACTCCAGAGATACTTGGTGGTATGGATAAAGAACTGTCATCACTTCTTAGAGCAGAATATTCAAAGAAAGGCATTAGTTTTATGCTTAATACAAAAGTGACAAAAGTCTGTAAAGATGATGCAGGAAAAGTAAACATATATTATACTTCCGGAGATAATGAAGACTGTATAATATCTGATAAAGTTCTGCTAAGTGTGGGAAGACATCCTGTAACAGAAGGATTGGGACTGGAAAATCTTTCTTTGAGTTTCAATAAGCAACATAAGATAATGGTTGACGTGAACATGAAAACCTCTTTGGACGGGGTATATGCATGTGGCGATATTACAGGAACATCTATGTTGGCGCATACGGCTGTTCGAGAGGCAGAAGTAGCCGTACATCATATATGTGGAACATCCGATACGATGAATTATAAGGCTATTCCAGGAGTGGTTTATACAAATCCTGAAATAGCAAGTGTAGGTATAACTGAAGAAATGGCTAAATTGGCAGGAGTAGAGTATAATGTTGATAAACTTCCTATGGCTTATGCCGGCAGGTTTGTTGCAGAGAATGAAGGCATAAACGGTGTTTGTAAAATAATCTCGGATAGTGACGGCAAAATATTGGGTGCACATATCTTGGGAAACCCTGCTTCCGAGCTTATAGTAATAGCAGGCATAATGATTGAGGAAGGAAAGAAAATTGATGATTTCAAGAAATATGTATTCCCACATCCTACTGTAGGAGAAATCTTTAGGGAGTTTTAATCTTTATGATTAAATTTGGTGACGGTTTTTAAGCGTTGTTTGTCTGCGTTTAAAAACCGTTTAATAATAAATATGTGGTTATAATACAAAAAACAAACATGGCAAGAACTATTTTAAGAACATTACTATTATTTTGTATGCTATTCTTGTTGTGTGTACCGTCAAGGGCACAAATTATCTCAGACAAGATAGATTCGCTTATTAGCAATTCACCGTTTCTGAAAACCTCGGAAGTTGGTGTTTTGGTTTATGACCTGACTTCCAAGAAAGAATTATACAGATATCAGGCTGAAAAACTTTACAGACCTGCATCTGTTGAGAAAGTTATTACTTCAGTTACGGCTCTTTCCGTTTTGGGTAAAGATTATCAGATAAAAACAGGTTTATCCTATTCCGGATATATAGAAGGCGATACTCTTTATGGGAATATATATGTAAAAGGTGATTTCGATCCTGAATTTATGCCTGAGGATTTGGAGTCAATGGTGGAAGCTGTTTCAAGTATGGGCATACGTAGCGTAAAAGGAAGATTGATAGGCGATGTGTCTATGATGGATTCTGTTTATTGGGGTCCTGGTTGGGCATGGGATGATACTCCGGATTCCTTCCAGCCATATCTTTCTCCACTCATGTTGAACAGGGGTTGCATAAATATCAGTATATCTCCGTCTTCCGGAAGCGGTAAGGCCAATGTTGAGATTGAGCCTAAATCTGATTTTTATACTGTAGATAATAATACGTCATTATCGGGAGTAAATGTACGAGCTACGCGAAACTGGCTGTATAATGACAATACCATATCCATTTCAGGTTGTGCAAGACATAAATCAAGTACAACCATGAATGTCTTCGATTCCAAGGGATTCTTTATGAATACATTGCGGTATCAGCTTCAGGAAAAAGGTATTCTAATACCGAAGGACAGTGTCGCTTATGGTAATATGGCAGAAGAAACAAAAGGTATTATTACCATATACAGAGATATTGACGAAGTATTGAAACGTGCTTTGAAGGAAAGTGATAATTTATCAGCTGAGTCTTTGTTCTTTCATGCGACAAGAGAAATAAGTGGCGGTAAAAGATATCTTAGCCATAAAGACGGTCAGAAAGCCATATATAAATTTATGAAATCAGACATAGGTTTTGATGAAAGGAAATACCGTATTGTTGACGGATGTGGTGTCTCTGACTATAATTATGTCTCTCCTGAGCTTATAATGGGCTATCTTAAATACGCATTCAGCTCTCCGCTGATATTCCATCCGTTCTATGACAGTTTGCCTATAGCAGGTATTGACGGTACATTGCAATACAGAATGGGGAAAGGAAAATGTTTCAGAAATGTCAGGGCAAAAACGGGAACACTTACTGGTGTATGTTCGTTGGCCGGATATGTTACATCGCCTTCAAAACACACAATAGCTTTTGTAATCATCAACCAGAACGTATTAAAATATGTGTCGGCCAGAAAATTTCAGGATGAAATATGTAATATTCTGGCATCATATAATTAACTTTTTTAGGAGTAAAACAGTATATAATTATGTTTAAAACTATATCTTTTCATGATATTAAACATTTTTGTATATATTCTGTACAATTTTGTGTGCGATAACGGGAATAATTTATTACTTTTGTGGAAAATGATTTATTAAACAGTATTTATTAATTGTATTATTATGGTAAACTTTTCACTTGAAGGTAAGGTAGCCCTTGTAACAGGTGCATCTTACGGTATCGGATTCGCAATTGCTTCTGCTTTTGCAAAGGCTGGTGCAAAAATCGTTTTTAACGATATCAAACAAGAATTGGTTGACAAAGGTATCGCAGCTTATAAAGAACTTGGTATCGAAGCTCACGGTTACGTATGCGACGTTACTAACGAAGAAGCAGTAAATGCTTTGGTTGCTCAGATTGAAAAAGAAGTAGGTGTTATTGATATTCTTGTTAACAATGCAGGTATTATCAAGCGTATTCCTATGACTGAAATGACTGCTGCTGAATTCCGTCAGGTTATTGATGTTGACCTTAACGCTCCATTCATCGTTTCTAAGGCAGTTATCCCTAGCATGATTAAGAAAGGTCACGGAAAGATTATCAATATCTGTTCTATGATGAGTGAACTTGGTCGTGAAACAGTTTCTGCATATGCAGCAGCTAAGGGTGGTCTTAAGATGCTTACTCGTAACATCGCTTCTGAATACGGTGAATTCAATATCCAGTGTAATGGTATCGGCCCGGGTTACATCGCTACTCCTCAGACAGCTCCTCTTCGCGAACGTCAGGCAGATGGCTCACGTCATCCATTCGATGCATTCATTATAGCTAAGACTCCTGCTGCTCGTTGGGGTAACCCAGAAGACCTTGCAGGTCCAGCTGTATTCTTGGCTTCAGATGCTTCTAATTTCGTAAACGGTCACGTATTGTACGTTGACGGTGGTATCTTGGCATACATCGGAAAGCAGCCTAAATAATTGATGGCAAGTAGAGAATAATATTATATTAAGTCCTGCCGGAATATTTCTTTCCGGTAGGACTTTTTTTGTTTTAAACCTTTAATATAATCTTATAAATTAACATGAAAAAGTTATTTGTTTCTGCCGCCATTATTGCTTTGATGACATCATGCGGACAGGAAAAGGGAGTGACGGTTTCAGTGTCAAACCCATTGAATATAGACCGTACGGAAGAAATCGTTGAAATTTCAACAGAAGAAGTTCTTGGTAAACTTAAACTTGACGACAAGGCAGAATTCATAATTACTGACGAAAATAACACAGAGATACCTTATCAGCTTACAGCTGATGGAAAAATCATATTCCCTGCTACGGTGAAAGGTGGAGCTACCGTGTCATACAAGTTCATGAAAGGCCAGCCGGCTCATGTAAATACTTTGGTTTATGGTCGTCAATATCCTGAGAGACTCGATGACATAGCATGGGAAAATGATAAAGCCGCATATCGTGCATACGGTCCTGCATTACAAAAAACAGGCGAAAAGGCTTACGGATACGATGTCTTTACAAAAAGTGTTTCCGAACTTGTTGTTGAAGACCGTTATGCCATGGAGCTTGATAAAGATGCCAGAGCAATGATTAAAAAACTTCGCGAAGAGGGTAAGAAAGCTGAAGCTGACAGTATTTCAAAAGCTATCTCTTATCATATAGATCATGGTAATGGTATGGATTGCTATGCTGTAGGTCCTACTTTGGGAGGTGGAACAGCTGCTCTGATGCCTGATTCTGTTATAGCTTATCCTTATTGTTATAACAGTTATGAGATATTGGACAATGGTCCGCTTAGATTTACTGTCAAGATGGAATTCAATCCTCTTACAATTGATGGAGATACGACTGTGGTTGAAACACGTGTTATTCAGCTGGATAAAGGTTCTCATCTGAACAAGACTACAGTAAGCTATACTTCACTTAAGAAAGATTATCCGATTGGAGTAGGTCTGGTCGTTCATGAGGCTGCACCTGACAAATATTCTATGGATGCAAATGCAGGATATATTGCATATGCAGATCCAACTACTGATGTTAAGGCCAATAACGGTATAATCTATGTGGGAGCTGTGTTCCCTAACCAGTTGGAAGTTGCCAAATTCCAGTCTTTTGAAAAACCGGTATCCGGAGCTGTAGGTCATGTTATTGGTATCAATACATATCAGCCGGGAGATGAATTTGAATATTATTGGGGTTCTGCATGGAGCAAATGCGGATTCGATGATGAAAAATGGAACTCATATCTTGGAGAGTATGCAATGAAAGTTAGAAATCCATTGACTGTTACTGTAAAGTAACAAACTGTTTATAATTATAAAAAGCCATCATTACCGGTATCTGATACCAATGTAATGATGGCTTTAATATTTTATGTCTATTCGAAAACCTTAAATTCATATCCTTGCTCCTTTAGCCATTCAATAGCCTTTGGCAAAGCATATTTCAGGTTTCCTTCGGACTTTATTGAGTCGTGAAAAGTTATTATCGAACCGTTCCGCGCATATTTCTTTACTTTCTGTAGTATCTGTTCACCGTTGAACTTGCGGTTATAATCGCGTGTTACCAAGTCCCACATTATAATCTTATACCTTTTCTTTAGTTCGGCATATTGTTTCGGACTCATATATCCGTGTGGTGGTCTGAACAGATTGGTTTCCATCATCATTCTGTATGCCTTCTCTGTGTTTTCAAGATATGAGTTTATGTCGTAGCTTAATCCACGGATATGGTTGAATGTATGATTACCTATTCTGTGACCTCTTTCCACTACCATGCGGAATTCGTCGGGATGTTTCCTGATGTTGTCGCCAACCATGAAGAAAGTAGCCTTTATTCCATATTTGTCGAGCACATCAAGCACCCAAGGGGTTACTCTTGGTATCGGTCCGTCATCGAATGTAAGATATACAGCCCTCTCATCTTTATCCATTCGCCAGATGGCAGATGGATAAAGATATCTTATTATTTGTGGGGGTTGTTCTATAAACATATATTATAAGTTTATAAGTTTTTAGTTTTTAAGTTTAATGATAACAAACTCATAAACTTAAGAACTCAAAAACTCATTTTTTCAATTCTTTCCTACTCTTGTTTCAAGCAGAGAATAGAGTTCCTGGAACTTCTGGTTGTAGTGAACGGCAGTCTGGCATACTTCACCGGTCTTGTCGTCCTTTATTTTTTCCAGACTCTTGCAGATTTCATCCAGACAATAGATATTACGCAGACAGTTTTCGTACGACAATGCGAAACGTTCATCATCAAGGCTTAAATACCATGCAATGTACTGTACATTATCGTTTGCTATCTGGTCAAGAATGTTTTCTGCTTTCTTATATTCACCCAATGTTATATAGTTGTCGGCCATTTCCTTAGAACCGCTGTAGATATAGTCATGTCTTACAGTTGTACTAGGGATAACCTTTTCGCAATAATCAAGAGCTTTTATAGCCTTGTCTTTCTTGCCTTCCTTTATAAGTTGGGTGCTGAGCTGAACGAACATGCGTCTGTGTGTATCACACATGCGGGTCACAGTTTCATCCAGATAGATATCAGGATTTTCTATTCCTCCGAACTTGAATTTGTTCATCAGGTTATCGTACATCTTTTCGCTGTCTATGCTTCTACCTAACTTCTTGTTGTCGAAAGGAGTTATTCTGTATGCAAGACCTTCCTGCAGGAAGTTGTTTGTCAGGTTAAGATGATTGTCCGAGCCTACAGTGATAGCCATGTAAAGCGGTCTTTCCCAGTTGGTGTTGGCAAGCATTTCAAGCATCATCAGCTCGCTCTTATACAATACTCTCTTTCCTTTCAGCGACAAATGCATATAGTCAGGAATAGAGTCAGGAGTCAGCATTCCGGAACGCTTGATGGCTTCCTTGTCCAGTTTGATTACTATACTGTCTGTAGGAATCATCTGAAGTCCGTCTTTTGAGTTTTTAACCCAGTGTTCCAATATATTTTTCAGTTCATATGGGTTGTCTCCAAACTCAGCTTTTGCTTCTTCAGGGTTCTGCTTGTAATAGTTGTTGATAGTCTGCATAGCTTCAGGACGAACATACACAGCTTCGTTATGTCCGGAAACGTAGTCTATACGTTCCCAGTTAATAGGTACAGAAGGAGAGTCATATGCAGGACGTTTCATCTGGTCTATATACCAGTCAGTCTGCAGGTAGCTGAGGTTACATACACGTACATCGGTACGGAAACCTTCAGTTTCCTGGTTGTACCACAATGGGAAGGTATCATTGTCACCGTTTGTGAATATGATTGGGCATCCCTCTTCCTGAACAGTTTTCAGATAGTTTTGTCCGAAATCGCGGCAAGTATAACGTCCGCTGCGGTCGTGGTCGTCCCATGTCTGGCTTACCATTTGCAGAGGAACCAGAAGACATACTATAGCTGTGATGGCTGCTGCCGGTGTTTCATTCATTTTCTTGCGAAGATATTCAGTGATACCAGCCACTCCAAGTCCAATCCATATAGCAAAAGCGTAGAATGAACCGGCATAAGCATAATCACGTTCACGTGGCTGCAGAGGAGTCTGGTTCAGGTAAAGCACAATGGCAAGACCTGTCATGAAGAACAGGAAGAATACAATCCAGAACTGCTGTATTCCCTTGTCGCCCTTATATGCTTGCCAGAACAGACCTATAAGTCCTAATATCAGAGGCAGACAGTAGAATACGTTGTGTCCCTTGTTGTTTTTCAGACTGTCAGGCAGTAATGTCTGGTCGCCTACGAGCATATTGTCTATAAACGGAATACCCGTAATCCAGTTTCCATGCTCTATTTCTCCCTGACCCTGTATGTCGTTCTGTCGTCCTGCAAAGTTCCACATGAAGTATCTCCAGTACATGTAGTTTAACTGGTATATAAAGAAGAACTTTATGTTTTCCCATTGTGTAGGGATTTTAACCATAATCATTTCTCCACATTGGTCGTAAGGAACCTGCTTTCCTTTTATGCCTCCTACCCAAGATTCATATGCCTGGGCATGCGATTCGCTGTACATACGTGGGAACAGCATATTCTGTGCATATTTATAGTCTGTTCTGTGACGAACTATTTCGTAGCTGTCCTTTTCGTCAGGAGTTTCCTTTTCCTTACGCTGATAAACAGGTGCGCCTTCCACTACGTCGTACACACATCCTCCGTCAACCTGTTTCAATGCTGGTTTTGAAGCATAAGTCTGACCGTAGAACAGAGGTCGTGTACCATACTGTTCGCGTCCCAGGTATTCACCAAGAGTGAATATGTCTTCTGGTGAGTTCTGGTCCATAGGGGTATTGGCCGACGAACGTATCACGATTACTGCATACGAAGAATATCCCACTACTATCATCATCAGTGCCAAAAGAGATGTGTTCAGTGTACGTGCGCTGACACGGTATTTCTCGCTAAGGTCGGCAAACAAGTATGCTGCCAATATACCTAGCACTATTATACCGATTATTATACTGCTCCATCCGTGTCCGTAGAAAGGAATACCTAGAAGTCCCAATGTAAGCAGGAAGGATATATTCATCAGTTTGCGGCTTCTCACTGTATAACTTTCGTAAACGCCCCAGATAAGAGATGCCGCCATGATAATGATGTATATTATAAGACCTGTGTTGAAAGGCATGCCTAAACTGTTGACAAACAAAAGTTCAAACCATCCTCCAACTTTCACAATACCAGGCACAATGCCGTAAAGTACAGCTGCTATGATAACCATTGAACCGCACAATGCCAAAAGGCTTCCTTTCAGGTTTGCGGTAGGATTTTTCTTGTAGTAGTAAACCAGTACAATGGCCGGGATACACAGCAGGTTAAGCAAGTGTACACCGATTGAAAGTCCTGTAAGATAAGCGATAAGTATCAGCCAGCGGTCGCTGTGAGGCTCGTCCGCACGGTTTTCCCATTTCAGTATCAGCCAGAAAACAAGAGCTGTAAAC
>JAHLFB010000147.1 GCA_018884025.1 Candidatus Phocaeicola faecipullorum | reverse complement strand
ATTTCATAGTAAACATGCTTGGGGCAATTGCCGCTTATTGCGTGTTCCCTAAAAAGCCTTGCATCCATGTACAACGCACATTGGATACACAGCTTGCCTTATTCTAAATTCATCGAACTCACGTTAATTATGCAAATCGTCAATACAAAAAGTGTATATACATTTTTTGTAGTATTGACTGCTTGGTGTTATCATTATAGAAATATCAAGGTAAAAGCTGAACGCTCATAATGAATTTCACTACCTTTATAGGAATAATATAACGTCTCTACACTTTGGCAATGACAGTGTTACGCACGCAAGCTGAGATTATAAAATCTATGAAGACATCTCCATTGTTAGAGAGAATGCAAGGAAGCAAGGATAGAAAAATACGAACTAACAAATCATACGCAATGTAGGTAATATATAACATATGTTATAAATAATATATGTAATATGTATATTATTGAATATAGTATAAATACTTAACAATCAAATATATACATATAGTATTACTGTAAAATACAAATATCAGCTCTGTTAAATAACTTAATTAATGAGGAAGAATCTCTATAAATATAATATACGTTATAAAATAATCATTATCTTTGCAGGTGGATTCATAATAGATGCCTCTAGACCGATATTGAGAGCATCAACAGACCAAACTGTAAAGGTGCGCAACCGAAAAGCGTATAAGAAGTAGGAGAAATGCTTTTAATACATAATAATATGAGAGCAAAAATTTTGTTGATTACCTTAATGAGTATGGCATTCTTCACACAAAATGCCAACGGGGCTGACTATAGAGCCATCTATGATTTTGAATATACTAAAGACAGTATCAATTCAATCATAGAAAAAGACATTCTGTATCTGGAAATATCTAAAAATAGTTCCTTTTGCTTCAGCTATTATACCTATTATAGCGATTCCCTGACAAATACGCCTAACGGTTGGGCTGTTTGGAGGAAACTTTTCTCCGCAGCTATCGCAAAAGACGGAACTAATGCTACTTCTTTTCCTTATAAACGCAGCACATTTATGGTGACCAAACGTTATACATTGGACACCTTATGTATTAAAGATATGATTGACAACGACGTTTATGAATATATTGCCTCCAAAAATGAGTTCCATTGGCAGCTATGCGATTCAACAAAAACAATCAATGGCTTTGAGGCACACAAAGCCATTTGCAGTTATCATGGCAGAGATTGGACGGTCTGGTTCTCGTCCGACATACCCTTCAGCGATGGACCGTGGGTGTTCTGCGGACTTCCTGGTCTTATCCTTGAAGCGCAGGATAAGGATAATCTGTTTTCTTTCCGCTTGGTAGGATTAATGTCCAATCAAGAGCCCAAAAAAGACTGGCTGGGAAACGGGAAAAAGACAGACAGGATTTCTTTCTTAAAGAAAAAATATAAATATCTGGAAAATCTCACTTCAATTTTTAATGCAGAAATGGGAACAAACATTCCGGAAAATAAAAATGACACCCGCTATCTGGATGGATTAGAACCTGATTTCAAACAATAAAAAGAGAATGTTGACAATGAGATACCTTGGATTGTTTTTATTACTTTTTGTAACATCGAGTGTTCGTGCACAAATCATAGAAGATAAGGAACCCGCCATTTTAGAAGTCCACTATATTAAAACTTCGGTAGCAGACACGTTGAAAAAGCAGAGTGATTCCGACCCTATGACTTTGAGGATTGGCAAAACTTCAGCTATGTTTTACCCAACTAAAATGATGTGGGCAGATTCACTATTACAGACGGACTATGCGCTTTACGAGAAGCTCCACCGGGAAATGAATCCACTCGGACAGTCAGAATACAAGCCGCTTGGAGGGCTGGAACGTGAATACCTGTTTCGCAATATCAACGATGGCGAGACGATGGTCTACCGAGTAATTGCAGGAGAACATTATTCGTACACAGAACCCACAGAAATGCCGGCATGGCAAATTCTGTCGGAAACGAAAGAAGTCATGGGATATAGTTGTCAGCTTGCCTCATGCGATTTTAGAGGGCGCAGATGGTATGCCTGGTTTTCAACCGACATACCTGTTAATGAAGGACCTTGGAAATTGTTTGGATTGCCCGGTCTTGTCTTGGAAGCATGGGATAGTAAAAACCATTATGCCTATAAGGCAGTCGGACTTTACACCAAAAATCTGCAGCCTGTGGGTATAAGGCTATATATTAGTGGTAAACCTTATAGGTTAAAGTCCAGACAGGAATATCTCCAAAAAATGTATAAAGAATACATCATGGGTAATTTCGCATTCAAAATGAGTGCCTTGCATGGCAATGGTACACAGAGTGTTCCTTCAAAAGCGCAATATGATTTTGAAGAAAGAGATTATCCGCATAAGTAAACGGGAATTAAAACAAAACATCTTGATATGAGGCTACTATTAACAATCCTATTGTCGTTGGCAATAGGCCTGGACTGCTTTGCGGGTAATCCAGTTACCGGTACTGTCGTCCAAGCTTCCGACCAATCTCCAATAGCGGGAGCCAATGTCCTTTTAAAAAATGCCGAAGGGAAGTTATTGGCCTACGGAGTGACTGATGCCAATGGACGGTTCTCCATTATGCCGCCCTCTACAAGTGAAAATCTTACCATTCATGTCACCAAAATGGGATACCGTACCTATTCAGCTCCTTTGGTGATTGATGGTAAACCTATCGTAATAAGCATGGAAGAAGGGACTTTCCAATTACAGGAAGTAACCGTCAAAGCCGACCGTATCCGGGAGAGCGGGGACACGATAACCTATAATGTGGGCAGTTTTGCCCAAAAACAGGACCGAAGCATAGGTGATGTGCTGAAACGTATGCCCGGCATTGACGTGGCAAAGAATGGGAAAATTCAATATCAAGGAATAGACATCAATAAGTTCTACATTGAGGGCAACGACCTTTTGGGGGGAAAATACGGCATCGCGACAAACGGCATCGCTTATGACGACATCGGTGCCGTGGAGGTCATGGAAAACCATCAGCCCATGCAGGTGTTACGCGGACTGAGTTTTTCAGACCAGGCAGCTATTAATCTGAAGATGAAGAACAGCGCGAAAGCGACTTTTCTTGTTCACGGCACATTGGGTGGCGGCTGGTCTGAACAGCCGCGAGGCGCGCTCTGGCAAGGGGACATCTTCACCATGATGGTCACAGGAAAGTACCAGATGATCACCATGCTGAAAGGGAACAACACCGGGCTGAATCTCTCAGATGAGCTTCTGGATTTTACTTCAGAGAAGTTGGAGGAGGAATTAGACGGGTACATATCTTTGTCCACTCCGGCTACCCCCAACCTACAACGGAACAGAAGCTACTTCAATCGTTCGTGGATGGTATCTTCCAGCCACCTCCTCAAGACAAAAAACGGAGGGGAATTCAAAGCCCAGATTGACTATAACCATGACCGTGTTTCTGCACAAGGAACAAGTACGACGACCTATTTCCTGGAATCAGGTGACAAGATTGTCCTTGAAGACAAGAACTCGTTGTCGCACCGCAATGCCCTGACCGGAAAGTTTTCTTACGAAGTCAATGAAAAGACCTATTTCCTCAACAACACTTTGTCGGCTGATTTTTCATGGAATGATTTGACGCTGAATACTACAGGTTCATTGCCTAACACCCAGTCGGCTTGGATGCCGGAATATGCGGTGAGTAATCTGTTGAAAGTCATCAAGCGTTTTAACAACAACAAGCTGGTCACCTTCACAAGCCACAATGAATGGAATTCCCTGCCCGAGAAGCTGACCGTTAACCATGAAGGGCAGGATTGCGGACAAAAGATAAAGCAACATTCTTTCTACACGGATGAGAGAGCCTCGTTGGGTTTTGTATTCAACAAGGTGCTTCTGTCTTTGGAAGCCGGTGTGTCCGGATATTTCCGGAACCTGGATACCAACCTGTTTGGGGTGGACAGGACGGATGTAACAGATACTGAAGCGTTAACTACCGATTATTTGCGTGTTTTCGCCTCTCCGAAACTCGAGTGGAGCTATAAGAAACTGGAACTTACTTTGGATCTCCCGGTCAACTTGTATTCCTATTTCTTTTCCGGGGCCATAGGCAATCGCACGGAGTTCTTCCTGTCTCCTTCGTTGGCGGCAAGGTTCCGCATCACGCCCCGAATGTCGCTCACCTTGCGTGGAAGTGCTCGACGCTCTCCTGCATCCTTGCACAATATCCATGACTCTTCCATACTTACCGATTACCGGTCATTCAGTTCCGGAGTGGATGACTACTACACTTCATCCGGACAATCCCTTTCCGCTTCCTACAGCTACAGGAATGCCCCAAGCGGAATATTCGTGATGGCAATGGGCAGTTATGGATGGAACAAATCAAAATTCGGGACGGTGCAGAATGTGGTCGGTGATTATGTATTCTACTCCTATCAGTCCCAACCCCCAGACTCGCGCAATGCGATGGCTTTTTTCAACGCAAGCAAGACCCTTGACTTCATGCGAGGAGCCATCGGGGTGAAAGGCATTTACAGCAGGATGGAAAACAGTCTGTTGTCCCAAGGGATTTCCACTGATTACTGCAATGATTCGTTCTCGCTGTCTCCTTTCCTGAACGGAAACCTGTCCACCTGGCTGAACTGGAATTTCCGGTTTACATGGGATAAATCCTGGCTGAAAATCTCAGACATGCCGGGTCGCAGTTCCAACAATTACATCTATTCAGGAAGCGTGACGCTCACGCCGTGCTCTTTGATAACCTGGACGACAGGAGGGGAATATTACCGCAATCAGATAGAGGAGGGGCATTACAAGGAGATGTTCATGCTTGACACTAAACTGACGTTCAACATAAGCAAACGAATCGAGCTTTCTGCTTCAGTCACCAACCTGCTCAACAAGAAAGAATATAGCTATACCTCATACGGCACTGTGTCCCAATATGAGCGTTCAAGCAAACTCCGTGGGCGTGAATTGATGATTTCCATATACTTAAAGAAATAATGAGCATTTTCAAGAGAAACAGAAATGGGAAAACGGCATGAATTATGCCAAGCCCTCATTTGAGCAGTGAATAAAGATAATCGTAAGTTTGTTTTAACCTGTTTATGTCGTATCCTTTTGGGGTAAACACCCCATCAAATGCTCTGCCCAAATAGCAATCCTCATAAAGATAACTAATGGAAATGGGGTCTATTTGACTTCTTATTTCTCCAGTGGAAATCGCGTTTTCGATAACGGATTTCCAGATTTGCAGTTCTTCCTCATACCATTGAGTGGTTCGTTCCTTGAAATTCGGTATGCAAGTCAAGGCGGAATTCTCGATACGCATCAAAGCCTCGTTGATGTTGACAATGCCTATGTCGAACATCTGTTCTTGCTCGCGCTTCAATGTCTCAATGAAATAATTATAAAACGAGCAAAGAGATAATTTATAAGCGTCAGGTACGGCTTTTATGGATGAAGCGTTAAATACAAATGTATTAATTATCTCTTTAAATAAACCTTCCTTGTTCTTGAAATAATATATCATGGATCCGCGGCTGATTCCTATTTCTTTCTCCAGGACACTGAAAGACACGCGGTCATAAGGTCTGGCAGCAAATAGTCTGAATGCTTCTCTTAGTATTTTCTGGCGGCTTATTTCTCCTTTGTTCATAATGCGAAATCATTCTTGAATCCTATGCAAAGTTACAAAAATATAACGACATGAAGAAACTTATTGCGCATATATTGTTTTTCTTGTGTAAGATGCTCCTTCTACGAGGTCTATCGTTACCTTTTCGTTATAATATATGTTATAATTTTAACCATTGTGGAATATGCAATTAATATGATCGTCAACAAAATGAGCAAAGCGGATAGATGTTTGAATATCCGCTTTTCCGTAAAGTCTATCTCTCTGTTTAATTCGTGAGTTCGACGAATTGTGTTTTGCGCATATCTAAAATGTAGGGACGTGGCGTGCCGCACCTCCCCTGGCGGGAATTCATGGAATTGCCATATCCACTTGATGAGATGTGCGGCACGGCAATTTGGCGGGGGAGCGAGTCCTGAATCACTTACTACAAATCCTTTTCATATAGTACATAAACTCCAAGAAGCTAGAAGAAAAGTCTGTTCCACGACGTGGAATAGCTATTTCACGTCGTGGAATGCAAAAGTATACTATATTCTCTTGGTTTTGTTCCTATTATCTTGCGCCTTTGCTAGTAAGCACTTTGCAATGACAGTTTACGTGCGCAAGCTGAAATTCGTCGAATTCATGTTATTTATCTTAAAATTATTGGGCAGGTTTGTGTTTTTAGCAGGCAAGGTCTTCGCTGACAATTGTTTCCCCTTTATATTAAAATTAGTGAAAAAAAGTCGTATGTCGCGAGAATGGCGTATTTTTGCACGATAAACGAAACGAGAATACAATGAGTTTAACGAGTATAGCGAGTTTCTTGTTTAAGCCCAGACAGCGTGAGTT
>JAHLFB010000146.1 GCA_018884025.1 Candidatus Phocaeicola faecipullorum | reverse complement strand
ATCTAAGTCTGGATCGGATAAGTACTGAAAGCATCTAAGTACGAAGCCGGCCACAAGATTAGATTTCTTTAGGGTCGTCAAAGACTATGACGTTGATAGGATGCAGGTGTAAAGCTGGAGACAGCAAAGCCGAGCATTACTAATTGCCCGTCAACTTTTGTTGTCATGCGTCACAGCGGGTGACATATACTTTCAGCTTAAAGAAACAGAAATAGAGTTTTTACTGTTTGTCTTTTGCTTGTTGTCTTCATGCTTCAAGAAGAAAAAGAAATTCAGGTGGTTATGGCACGAAGGTTCCACCTCTTCCCATTCCGAACAGAGAAGTTAAGCTTCGTCACGCCGATGGTACTGCATATTGTGGGAGAGTAGGTAGCCGCCGTTTTAGAGAGAGTCCCCGAGGTTTTATACTTCGGGGATTTTTGCGTTTATTATCAGTGAATGTAAAAGAAAATCTGTTCTGATGTTAATCTAATGTTTAATATTGATAATCTTGTATAAAATCTTGGATTTTAATTTCGTTTTCTTCATCCTTATTTCTTATATTTGAGCCGCAATAACAAAAGCTATTTTATCTTTCATTAAAGTTTGAAATAGCCGATGTTGAGTTGCTGTATAAACATATTATTAACTAGTACAGTTATGGAAAATAAAATTCAGGAACTTACTGATAAGATTTATCGTGAGGGTGTGGAAAAAGGAAACGAAGAAGCACTACGAATTGTCAGTGAGGCACAGGCGAAAGCTGAAAAATTAATTGAGGATGCCAGAAAACAAGCAGAGGAAATTGTAGCATCTGCTAAAAAATCAGCTGATGAGCTAAGTGAGAATACAAAATCAGAATTAAAATTATTTGCCGGTCAGGCTTTGAATGCTTTAAAGACTGAGGTGACTAATCTGTTAACAAATGAAACAGTTTCTGATGCTGTAAAAGGTTTTACTTCTGATAAGGAGTATTTCAATAAATTCTTATTAACATTGGCTAAGCAATGGAGTGTAAACGAACCTATCGTGATTTCTGTTCCCGATGCGGAAGAATTGAAAAAGTATTTTTCCAAGAATGCAAAGGAATTGCTTGACAAAGGTGTTAAGATAGAGAATGTGAAGGGCTCTAAGGCTTTGTTTACTATTTCTCCGGCTGATGGTTCTTATAAAGTAAATTTCGGTGAAGAAGAGTTTGAAAATTACTTTAAAGAGTTTTTACGTCCGCAATTAATACAAATGTTGTTTTAATTTAGAATTATGGATGCTTATTATTATCTGGTAGCCGGATTGCCTGATATCTCGCTTGATGACGGTAAATTGGGTTATACGGTTGATAGTTTTAAGTCGGAAATATACCCATATTTGTCAGATAAGGATAAAAAAGTTGTCGATTTGTTCTATCTGAAGTTTGACAATGATAACCTTCTACATCTGTTGAAAAACAGAGACTATGTAATAAACACATCAGGCATGTTTAATACAGATGAGATACTCTCTGTAATAGATGCTGTGAAGGATGGTGATATTCCTGACAAAAAGTACCCATCATATTTCTGTAAATTTATATCTGAATATCTAACCCTTTCTGCGGAGGAAACTTATAAGGCTAATGATATGTTGTCGGCATATTATTATGAGTATGCCATGAAAAGCAAGAATAAGTTTGTTTCTGCCTGGTTTGAGTTCAATCTTAATCTTAACAATATTCAGGCTGCACTTTCTACCCGTAAGTATAAACTTGACGTCGCTTCAATGATAGTGGGTGACACAGAGATATGCGGATTGTTGCGCACATCGAACGCCAGAGATTTCGGATTGGGAGAAACTTTGCCATATCTGGATAATATTCAAAGAATTGCAGAAATAGATGAGTTGGTAGAGAGGGAAAAGAAAATAGATCAGTTGAAATGGGAATGGTTGGAGACAGAATCTTTCTTCAATTATTTTACAGTAGAGAGGCTGTTCGTATTTCTTTTGCAACTAGAGATGATAGAACGATGGATTTCGTTGGATAAAGAAAAAGGTAACGAACTGTTTAGGTCTATGATTCAGAACCTTAAAGATGAAGTTCAGATACCGGAAGAATTTAGAAATTAGTTTAAACATAATAAAATGGCAACAAAAGGTAGTGTTATTGGTGTTATTGCCAATATGGTGACTTTGACTGTAGATGGTCCTGTGTCACAGAATGAAATCTGTTACATCACTACAGGGGGTGACCGACTAATGGCCGAGGTTATTAAGGTTGTAGGCGCAAACGCTTATGTTCAGGTGTTTGAAAGTACACGTGGACTGAAGGTCGGTGCCGAAGCTGAGTTTACCGGTCATATGCTTGAGGTTACTTTGGGACCTGGCATGCTGTCGAAAAACTATGACGGTTTGCAGAACGACTTGGATAAAATGGAGGGAGTTTTCCTGAAACGCGGACAATATACTTATCCTTTGGACAAGGAGGCTAAATGGAATTTCAAGCCTATTGTAAAGGTAGGGGATGAAGTTGGACCGTCAGCATGGCTGGGAGAGGTAGAAGAAAATCATCAGCCTCTTAAGATTATGGTTCCATTCCAGTTGACTGGGACTTATAAGGTTAAGTCTATTGTTCCGGAAGGTGAATATACAATAGAAGATACAGTCGCAGTATTGACAGATAAGGACGGTAATGATATTCCTGTTAATATGATTCAGAAATGGCCTGTCAAGAAGGCTATGACAAATTACATGGAAAAACCACGTCCATTCCGTCTGCTTGAAACAGGTGTACGTGTTATCGATACTTTGAATCCTATTGTGGAAGGAGGAACTGGATTTATCCCTGGACCGTTCGGTACAGGTAAGACTGTGTTGCAGCACGCCATTTCAAAACAGGCCGAAGCTGATATCGTAATCATAGCAGCCTGTGGTGAACGTGCCAATGAGGTTGTGGAAATCTTTACCGAGTTCCCTGAACTGGTTGACCCTCATACAGGCAGAAAACTTATGGAGCGTACTATTATCGTGGCAAATACATCAAACATGCCTGTCGCAGCACGTGAGGCTTCAGTATATACAGCTATGACAATGGCAGAGTTCTATCGTGCGCAGGGATTGAAGGTTTTGCTTATGGCAGACTCAACTTCACGTTGGGCACAGGCTTTGCGTGAAATGTCAAACCGTATGGAAGAATTGCCTGGTCCTGATGCGTTCCCTATGGATATTTCGTCTATCATTTCAAACTTCTACGGACGTGCCGGATATGTATATCTTAACAATGGCGCTACAGGTTCAATTACGTTTATCGGTACGGTTTCTCCTGCCGGAGGTAACCTTAAGGAACCTGTAACAGAAAATACAAAAAAGGTTGCCCGTTGTTTCTATGCCTTGGAACAGGAACGTGCCGACCGTAAGCGTTATCCGGCAGTTAACCCAATTGACTCTTATTCAAAATATCTGGAATATCCTGAGTTTGAACAATATATATCCGACCGTATAAATGACGAATGGATTGGTAAGGTTAACGAACTTAAGACACGATTACTCCGTGGTAAGGAAATTGCCGAACAGATTAATATCCTTGGTGATGACGGCGTACCAGTTGAATATCACGTTATTTTCTGGAAGTCTGAATTTATAGACTTTGTCATACTTCAGCAGGATGCTTTCGATGAAGTCGATTCTGTTACTCCTATGGAACGTCAGGAAGAAATTGTAAATATGGTGATTGACGTTTGCCGTTCTGAGTTTAAGTTCGATAATTTCGTTGAAGTAATGGAATACTTCAAGAAGATGATAAATATCTGCAAGCAGATGAACTATTCCAAATACAAATCACCGGAATATGTTGAGTTTGGAAAGCAGTTGCAGGAACTTATTGCAGAAAGACGTGCCAAGTAATTTATTTCATTAATTAAGAATCAAAAAATGGCAACAAAAGCATTTCAAAAGATATATACCAAAATAAGCCAGATTACAAAAGCCACTTGTTCGCTGAAAGCTACAGGGGTGGGATATGACGAACTGGCTATGGTAAACGGCAAATTAGCCCAGGTGGTTAAGATTGCTGGAGATGATGTCACTTTGCAGGTGTTTGAAGGTACCGAAGGTATTCCTACCAATGCAGAAGTGGTATTCTTGGGAAAATCGCCTACATTGAAAGTGAGCGAGCAGTTGGCCGGACGTTTCTTCAATGCGTTTGGCGATCCTATAGACGGAGGTCCTGAAGTAGAAGGAACAGAGGTGGAAATTGGAGGCCCTTCGGTTAACCCGGTACGCCGTAAGCAGCCGTCAGAACTTATTGCGACAGGTATTGCGGGTATTGACTTGAACAATACACTGGTTTCCGGTCAGAAAATTCCGTTTTTCGCTGACCCTGACCAGCCGTTCAACCAGGTTATGGCGAATGTTGCTCTTCGTGCCGAAACAGACAAGATTATCCTTGGAGGTATGGGTATGACAAACGATGACTACCTTTATTTCAAGAACGTCTTCTCTAATGCAGGAGCTTTGGACCGTATCATCAGTTTCGTAAATACAACTGAAAATCCTCCTGTAGAACGATTGCTTATTCCTGATATGGCACTTACCGCTGCAGAATATTTTGCGGTGGAACATAATCAGAAAGTCCTCGTTCTTCTTACAGATATGACATCATATGCCGACGCTTTGGCTATCGTGTCAAACCGTATGGACCAGATTCCTTCTAAAGATTCAATGCCTGGATCATTGTATTCAGACCTTGCAAAGATTTACGAGAAGGCAGTACAGTTCCCTAGCGGTGGTTCTATAACCATCATTGCAGTGACAACACTTTCAGGAGGTGATATTACTCACGCAGTGCCTGATAATACAGGTTATATCACTGAAGGACAGTTGTTCTTGCGTCGTGACAGTGATATAGGTAAGGTAATAGTCGATCCGTTCCGTTCTCTTTCACGTTTGAAACAGTTGGTTAGCGGTAAGAAGACACGTAAAGACCATCCTCAGGTGATGAATGCTGCCGTACGTCTGTACGCCGATGCGGCTAATGCAAAGACAAAGATGGAAAACGGTTTCGACCTTACAGACTATGACGAACGTACTTTGGCTTTTGCAAAGGATTATGCAAATCAGTTGCTTGCCATCGATGTCAACCTCAACACTACAGAAATGTTGGATGTTACATGGGGATTGTTCAGCAAGTATTTCAAACCTGAAGAGGTAAATATAAAGAAAGAATTCGTTGACCAGTACTGGAAAAAGTAAAAAAGTCCAATAAACAAACAGAGAAATGGCTATAAAGTTTCAATATAATAAAACCTCACTACAGCAGCTGGAAAAGCAGTTGAAGGTACGTGTACGCACGCTTCCTATTATAAAGAATAAGGAAAGCGCGTTGCGACTGGAAGTGAAACGCTGCAAGAACGAAGCTGTAGAGTTGGAGGAACGTCTTGAAAAGCAGATTCAGGCGTATGAAGCCATGTTCGCACTCTGGAATGAATTTGACGCTTCATTGATAAAGGTGAAGGATGTTCATTTGGGCGTTCGTAAAATAGCCGGTGTAAGAGTTCCTCAGCTTGAAGATGTGGATTTTGACATACGCCGATACAGTATGTTTTCATCTCCAAAATGGTATGCTGATGGAATTCATATACTTAAAACCTTGGCACAGACAGCCATAGAAAGGGAATTTACGCTCGCTAAATTGGGCTTGCTGGAACATGCGCGTAAGAAAACTACTCAGAAGGTAAACCTTTTTGAGAAAGTACAAATACCTGGATATCAGGACGCATTGAGAAAAATCAAACGTTTCATGGAGGATGAAGAGAACCTGTCGAAATCATCGCAGAAGATCTTGAAATCCATCCAGGAAAAGAGAAAGGAGGCTGAGGAATGATTGCTAAAATGAAAAAGCTGACTTTCCTTGTATATTATAAGGAATATGAGCAGTTTCTTGAGAAACTCCGCGATTTGGGAGTGGTACATATTTTCACCAAATCCCAGGGACTGGCGGAAAATCAGGAATTGCAGGATAGTGTCCGTCTGGCCGCAAGATATGCTGCTGCCATCAAGTTCCTACAGGGAACAGGCGTAGCGGCAGACAAGCATGAAGGAGATGTGGCCAAAGGTGAAGAAACGTTGAGTTTGCTGACAGACTTGCAGAACAGACAGCAACAGCTGGTTCACAGGAAACAGATGGTAGAGAAAGAAATATCTCAGCTTGAGCCTTGGGGCAATTTTGAGTACGATAATATCAAGCGTCTGAAGGCCGCAGGCTATGATGTGAATTTCTATATCTGCTCCGAAAAACAGTTCAGAGACGAGTGGGTTGATATGTTCAATGCCACAATTATAAATAAGGTAGGTTCCAAAATCTATTTTATTACCGTCACACCTGGAAGTGAAAGTCCTGAACTGGAAGTGGAATATGCCAAGTTGCCTGAAACTTCTTTAGACAATCTGAAATCTTCTGTAGAGAATATAGAGAAAGAGTGTAATGATGTTGATGAAAAAATCAAATCTCTTGCACAATCATCTGTTGCCGACCTTGAGGCCGCACAGAAGAAAATATATTCAGAAATAGAGTTCTCGAAGGTTGTCCTTACCGGAGATTCTCTGGCAGACAATAAGCTGGTTTTGCTTGAAGGCTGGGTTCCTGAGGTGAAAAGCGACGATGTTAAGTCTTTCATGGACACTCAGGGAGCATATTATGAGATATCCAATCCGACACCGGATGACAATGTACCTATCTTATTTAATAATGACAGATTCTCACGTCTGTTTGAGCCTATAATAAGACTGTATATGTTGCCTAAATATAATGAGCTGGATTTGACTCCGTTTTTTGCTCCTTTCTTCATGTTGTTCTTCGGCTTGTGTCTTGGCGACACCGGATACGGAGCATTCATGGTGCTTGCTGTGGCAATATACAGAATGGTATCTAAGAATATAAGCGCTTCAATGAAGCCTATATTGACTCTTGTGCAGATACTTGGCGCCTCGACGATGGTTTGCGGATTGCTAACCGGAACATGTTTCGGATTTAATCTGTATGACATTCAGGTTCCTTTTATCCAGAGCATGAAAGAGGCGATTTCACTCGACAACAAGCAGATGTTCAATCTGTCTCTGATTTTGGGTGGAGTGCAAATCATTTTCGGTATGATGCTCAAGGCTGTGAACCAGACTATCCAGTTAGGATTTAAATATGCCGTCGGTACAATAGGATGGATATTTGTAATTCTAAGTTCCGCTTTGGCTTTTGCCGGCGCTATGGAAATGGGAGGCACAGTCCATATGGCACTTGTCGTAATAGGATTGCTGATGGCATATCTGTATAACAGTCCTGGTAAGAATGTCTTTGTAAACATTGGTCTCGGATTGTGGGATAGCTACAATATGGCAACAGGATTGTTGGGTGATATCTTGTCGTATGTACGTCTGTTTGCGCTTGGCCTTTCAGGAGGTATCCTGGCCAGTGTGTTCAACAGCCTTGCTGCGGGAATGAGTCCTGACAATATCATTGCAGGTCCGATAGTGATGGTACTGATATTCTTGATAGGTCATTCTATTAATATATTCATGAATGTCCTTGGCGCGATGGTTCACCCTATGCGTCTGACATTCGTTGAGTTCTTCAAGAATGCAGGTTATGAAGGTGGAGGTAAGGAATACAGCCCTTTCAAGAAATAAACTAAATAAGTATAAATTGAAAATAATAATAAAAAACTTTTGAATTATGGAAATGAATTTTTTGATTGCCTATATTGGCATAGCTATTATGGTTGGTTTGTCTGGCATTGGTAGTGCATATGGAGTAACAATTGCCGGTAACGCATCTATCGGCGCACTTAAGAAAAACGACAGCGCTTTCGGTAACTTCCTTGTATTGACAGCGCTTCCTGGTACACAGGGACTTTATGGTTTTGCCGGTTATTTTATGTTCCAGAATATTTTCGGAGTATTGACTCCTGAAATCACAACATTACAGGCATGTGCCGTTCTCGGTTCTGGTATCGGGTTGGGATTGGTTGCATTGTTCTCTGCTATCAGACAAGGACAGGTTTGTGCCAACGGTATCGCAGCAATAGGTCAGGGACACAACGTATTCGGTAACACATTGATTCTTGCCGTATTCCCAGAGTTGTACGCTATCGTAGCACTTGCCGCAACATTCTTGATGGGTTCTGCTATTACAGCATAATTTAAAACGCTTAGTCGTTTGAGATAAAACGCTTCGTCATTTTAGTTAGAATGACGGGGCGTTTTTTTATGAGCCTTCAGTAGCTTTCTATAAGTGTGGTTGCATATGAAGTTTTTTTTATAACTTTGCCACATAATGTAATTGTAATAAGAAAAATATATGGGATACGGAAAATGGATAGGTGGCCTCATGGGATTTATGACTATGGGCCCTTTGGGAGCTCTGGCAGGTTTTGCCATAGCCTCATTGTTCGATAATGCTAATGACAATGAAAATGTGACCGATAACTCAGGCCAGCAGAATGAATATATGGGACAGAGGAACAGTTTCCTTTTCTCCATGCTGGTAATGGCTTCGTATATAATACGTGCCGACGGCAGGATAATGCACAGCGAAATGGAGTATGTCAGAAACTTTCTGAGGAATAATTTCGGCGAGGCCGCTGTATCGGAAGGCGAACAGATACTTCTTAACCTCTTTGAGCAGAGAAAACAAATGGACAAGGCTAACCCGATGGCTTTCAAGAATACCATAACCCAGTGTGGCGCACAGATTGCGGCTAACATGACATACGAAGAGCGTCTTCAGCTTTTGAGCTTCCTTGCACAGATAGCGAAGAGCGACGGTCATGTATGTAAGGAAGAAATTGATGCGTTGCGTGAGGTCGCTGCGTCTATGGGAATGTCATATCAGGAAGTAGAGTCTATGCTTAATATGCGAGGCAGTTCCCTGGAAGAAGCGTACAAGGTATTGGAAGTGTCGCCTGACGCATCCGACGACGAGGTTAGGGCGGCATACAAGAAAATGGCCCTTAAGCATCATCCGGACAGGGTAGCTACATTGGGAGAAGATATAAGAAAAGCTGCTGAGGAAAAGTTCCAGGATATCAATAATGCCAAGGAACGTATTTACAAGGCTAGAGGCATGAGATAAAAAAATATGTACAGGTAATGCTTTAATTGCGATTTTGTATAGTACAGATAGCAAAAACTGTAATATCTCTCACATATGTAAAATAAAGTGCTTGGAACTTGAAAAAATAAGTGTTTTTTTTACTAAAAAAGAATAGTACAAGTGCTGAGTTTTAAAAGAAATCATTACTTTTGCATCGTAAAACTTGAGATTGATTATATCGAACAGTTTTCAAACTTTATTATAAAACCATTAAAATTTTAAACAAAATGATTAAAGTAGGTATTAACGGTTTCGGTCGTATTGGCCGTTTCGTATTCCGTGCAGCTCAGAACAGAAACGATATCCAGATCGTAGGTATTAACGACTTGTGCCCAGTAGATTACTTGGCTTACATGTTGAAATATGATACAATGCACGGTAAATTCAACGGTACTATCGAAGCAGACGTTGAAAATAGCAAATTGATTGTTAACGGTAAAGAAATC
>JAHLFB010000145.1 GCA_018884025.1 Candidatus Phocaeicola faecipullorum | reverse complement strand
AGATACGCGCAACAGCCCTGCCACAAAACTATGCTTGTCGTGATGGATGATATGCAAAGCGGGCTGCAAGGAAAGCCAGGGAGTCAGGTGGCAATGAATGGTACACTCAATGTCGGTTTCATGTCCGTCGGCAAAAAACAAATGATTGCACACAACACCTGCTGTCATATTATTCCGGGCGATACGGTTCATCACCAAACCACCTCCCCAATATCCATCGCATGGAATATCACGGCTGGTCATAGCGGCACCCTGCCCCAATAAAACCAACTGAGATTTGCCAAACATAATCAACGGTTGCTCTATTAATCCCCAAAAGCCAGTTTCTTTTTCATGCACATCCCCCTCTTCGGAAGGTGTTTTCCCATAGACATAACCCAACGTATAACTTGCCGCCTGTTCGCCTTTCGTAGGAATTTCGTAAGAAATACATCCCAATGTAAACACTCCGTCACTTGAAGGGCAAAA
Organism: Candidatus Phocaeicola faecipullorum; assembly: GCA_018884025.1. Classification (GTDB taxonomy): domain Bacteria; phylum Bacteroidota; class Bacteroidia; order Bacteroidales; family Bacteroidaceae; genus Phocaeicola; species Phocaeicola faecipullorum. Next base: position 3,386 of record JAHLFB010000145.1, on the reverse strand, counting down.
GCGGAACTGGCGGTCGAAATCGTCATTTGCTACCCCATTGTAAACGCTCGCCTTCAGCGTCAGACCGTCTACCGGAAGATATTCCAAGTGAATGCCCATGGCTGAAAGCGGAAAGGTAGCCAATGGATAATTCAAAGAAAGAATAGGATAATCGGCATTGGCTGCTCCCGTAAAAAGTCCCGTCGACGGAGTGGTGAAATAATCCATATCTACATTGCGCAGGCCGAATGACACAATAAAACGTTCCCCAAAAGACTGGCTCAGCGAAGCCTGCATCAACCGAAACGGCTTGTTTTCATCGGCATAAATGTTCGACAACCCTAAATTATCATCATCCACAGCCCCGCCAGCCTGGTATGTAGCAATCGCCATTCCTTCGAAAGCGGCTCCTTTCCATAAGCCGACATTCACACCGGCTTCCAAATAATTAACCCACGACGTATTGCCGCTCGTCATATTCCACTCGCCTTCAGTCATTGCCGTCAGGCTCCATCCCACACGGGGAGATACTTCTTGCGACCATGCTGCAACCTCACACAGGCAGGCAACAAGTCCTACTACCAATCGATACATCAAAACCTTAGTTAATTCTATGTTTGTTATAGGAATTCCGCATTCAGCCAATACATACCTCCCGAAAATGAATATATACTGCATCCGCCCATGGATATATACTGCACCGACAAAGGCAACACTACTGCGTTTTTTAATGCAGCCGGATTAGCAAATCGCGGAGATTCATTTTTTGTCTTTATTTGCGGTGCAAAGGTAATGAATTTTCCGTAAATCTGTGTAAGGAATATACCTCCTTGAAATCAAGATAGTTAGAAGAATTACCTCGTTTTGGGGTAATGAGTTGGCAACCGTCCTAATTGCCGTGGTCTGCATCGCTTTGCTTGTTTGGGTAACTCTTACGGATGCAAAATTAGTATAATCTTCTAAAATCTCAAAAGACAAGCTATAAAAGAGGACGGGAAATTTCTATTTTCTCTTTTAACGCTGTTTCAGAAAACCTTATATTCCCTTCAAATTCTTCATAACTTGGAACTTCTGTTGGGATATGAAACTGATATTCAATCAGACGGGCATCGTTATCATCGCCATATCCTCGCAAACTATATGATTTTAGTTCGTTCTCATCCTCTGTCGGGTGGACAAACATACCGATACGTCCTTTCATCCGATACAGGTAGGTAATGACTTGGTTTACATCGACAACATAATCAATCTGGCTCTTGTATTTGGCATCCAAGATGATGCTCCTTTCTTTGTCATAAAAGTCAGGATAACGCAAAAAAACGTTTCTTTGCTTATTCTCTCTCAGACTATATCCCAACCATACACCTCCGGTATTCTGCCTGTTATTCGGATGCTTGAATCCTAACGGAACAAGCAATGTGTTTAAATACTCTTCCCAAAGCCATGATACATCGAACAAAATGCCATAAATTTCATCCTTGTTTTGTCCGTATCTTAATTGTTCATGGTTTAATATTTTCAAGCAAAGCTTCTGTAAAGGCACATATTGTGTATAGTAGGGGTGGACGACAGGCTTCAAATTGCTTTTGAGGACCAGCGGCCTGTCTTGTTTTCGATATGTTGCTGTGGCCAAAACTATTTGGGAAACATTTTCTTGCGTATCTGCGGTTGCATGCAAAACCATTTCACCCAACCGTTTGGTACGAATATATTCTATTGTGTGACGGATGAGTTGAGTCACATGATTGTCATAACTGAACTCCCTCGTACGGTATGCCACACACCCGTTGAAAGGCATGTTGCACTTGATATGCCGACTGATGTCAATCGTGCCTCTCAGGTTGCAGTCGTTGTATTCGTTCCGTCGATATTCCTTGTAAATGCCTTGTCCCAACGCTTTATTCAGGAAATAAGGAAACAGATGCAGCAGAAAATCAAATACCTGTTCGTCCGTAGCCGTATGTTTCAGATTGAACAGATTGACGGATAAGACTTTTTTCAACATATAATGCAGAAAATAGTCATCACCGTTTTCAGTCCCGAACCGTGAGCGGATAGTTATGTACATATCATTCAAACCTATAAATCCGGCTAAGTTTCCTGTTTTCACCACATAGCTGTTGCCTTTGGGCGCAATATCAAACAGATGTTGCCTGCCTATGCAGTCTTCACACTCCTGAAAGGACAAAGGAAAAACGAGCAAAGACTTTCCTTTGTCATCCACCAAGGAAGAAACCGGAGTATTTGCAAAAGGCAACAACCTTTCCACATTCTCCGTCAAAAGGTGTTCGCTATTGTCTTTCCACTCCATCATTCGTGTATATCTTCCGAATAATAAACTTCTTCCAACATTTTCAGATTATCAGCCGCATCAAATGAACCTCTTAGGTATTCAAAAAGCACACCCCACAAATGGTTTTCCCATAATTGTCGATAGGCTTCCGATAAATTATTTTTATAGTCATATAGTTCTAATTTCTTGAAGTATGCCCCTCCGATGTGGTAAGCCGCGCTAAGCCCTTCAATGCCTTCATTGGTTTCTTCGTTCCAAATGGCATTGTTCAGACGATTCATCTTTTTCATGATTTCATCCTTCAATTCTCCAAAACTATTCAGCATACCTGTATTCTCATTTGCCTTTATTTCTTTCCATGCAAAACGGCGGCGCATGGCGAAGTCCATACTCTCCACACTTCGGTCAATGTCATTCATCGTTCCGATAATATAGACATTTTCTGGCACAAAGAATCCATCTTCAAAAACATCTCCATCCTCTACTAAATTTTGATATTGTGTAAAAACTCTTCCTTTTTCTCCCCTGTAACCGGCATCTATTGAATAAAATAATTCTCCGAAGATTTTAGAAATTTCACCACGGTTTATCTCGTCGATTATAAAAATATAATTTTTTAAATCTATCGCCTTAATATTGTTGTTAAATTGTATCGAGTCTGTATAGTTTTTATACAGATAATGCAATACAGCCCAATAAGAAGATGAATGGCAACCTTTTATTGTTTTCGTAACAGATTTGTGTATATTCGATATAGAATCTAACGATTTTAAATCAGGATAAGCTTGAGCTAGTTTTTTAAGTCGATTAAAAGAAACTATATATGTTCTATCAGATTTACTTCCTTGTGTCTTCAATTTTACATTAGAATTGTCAGAAACACCTATTATATCCATCTCTCCAGATTTTAAAGGAAGAATCTTTCCTTTTTCTGCATTTTCATCAAGAATATCATTTATAAATTGGTCGTAAGCATCTTTTAATTGTACATCTTTAGATATTTCAGATGCGTCTTTTTGGCTATCGACATAATTCAAATAGGCTTTCTCGCAGAATTTTTTAAAGATTCCAGATGTAAGTTTAAAATTTATTGTGTCTGTATCTTCATTTCTAA
>JAHLFB010000144.1 GCA_018884025.1 Candidatus Phocaeicola faecipullorum | reverse complement strand
ATTTCTCTGTACCTCTGTGTTCAATATAAAAAATCACACGGATGTTCTGTAATTCATTTTTGATTGGCTATAAAAGTATTTATAATCATTTTCGTGTTGTCTATGTATTTTCGTGGAGAATCAGAAACACTCAAACGTATTCGTTCCAACCCTCTTTTTGCCTCATCCGCACAATCTTTATACCAAGCTACTTCATAATGTTCGATATTCCCACTTTTTAGAGGTACTTTTACATTATGGAATAAGTCAGAATTTAAATCTAAAACCAACTGTTCGGCTGTGTGATGCACTACAATGCCATAATATTGTACATTTTCTTCAAGCAAATACGCATCAATCAATGCTTGCCCGAAAAACAATTGTTTTGGCATATCACATGTGATAATACCTTCTGCCAAAGCTCCTTTCAATGGAATAGGGTGATCGCGTTGAATGGCGGTTTTTATTATCTTAGCTGCCACTTTACAAATTACCAACAAATCGTCTTTAGAATCATTTTGGCTGAATAAAACGATACTGTCAGAAAACTGTGCCAACATGATTCCATTATTCTCGGTTTCGCTTTTTATTATTCCATTCCCCGAACTATTATCTTCCGGCAATTCATTCATTTTTATTTGCTGGACATCATTAATGATATTCGTAATATCTTTATTAAACTCTGTCAATTCATCATACAAAGTTTCTGCTGAATTTCTTGCTACCCGGTCTTTAAATCCCATGATATCAAGAAAGACAACAAACCTATTTCGAGTCTGAACGTATTTATCCATTATTATTCTGTAGTTGTTGGAGTGACTGCATAACAATAAACCATATTAGCCGAGGCATCTCCTCCGCCAGTGTTTCCCCGCATTCCCAGTTTTAAATAATATTGTTCCACTTCGCGGGCTACGACCGAAGAGTCAGCAACACGATAAATCCACCAGGAATTTTCTTTCACATGATGTTCCTTAAACAATCTGTTCCGGGCATCGCTTGATATGCCGATATAGAAATCGGAATAATAACTTCGTCCGCTTTTCTGCAGATGCTCATTTATGTCTTTGATGATTTGTTCGTAACTATTTGCCATATCCTCAATGCTTTTATAACTTTGTCATTACTATTAAAAATCATGCTTTTGCAAACTTACGAATAAAACAAGAAAATATCAATAAATCAATAGCAGATTTTGTAATGGTCAAGCCAATACCAAAGCAATACAAGTACTCGAAAAAATCCCACCACATAAACCTTGGTATTGTTTAATGTAAAGGGAATATTCGTTTACTCGGTGACATCACGGACGCAGCGGACATTAAAATTCCATGCACCTCCCCAGCTGTTATAACTTCCAGATTCCTCCAAAGAAATATTTCCTCCTTCATACTTATATCCATACCTATATTGATTGTTCAATGGAGAAAGATAGTTTGAACCATTTCTACTATCGTTTGCATACCAATAAAAAAGGGTACGGCTATGGTAGTTATGATCAGTAGTAGTAGGAAAATCTGACAGTATTCCGCCTTTTACATATGAATTCAAAGCTAAAAATAATAATTCTCGAAGATTTGGCATTCGCCAACTATGTCCATCTTGTTGATAATTTTGACATATATTCGTAGATACGGCATGCGCTTGTGCAGCATTAATATGACCAGTAGTATGACCAGTAGCATCAGCTGTAGCATATTCAAATTTAGAGTAAACACGATTCTGTGTACTGCGATTGGTGTGAGTATTACTTAATTCTCCACTGCCTAAAGCTACACCTTTTACTGCATCATTATCTAAATAAGTAAAAGATATAACGCTTCCATTTCTTTCCCAATAATTCTGAGGCACTTCATTTTCATTATCTATAGTTGTATTCCCTAAATTACGGACACACCGATAATAACGATAAATAGGAGTTTCACTGCTCGTTGTTTTCCAAGCAATGGTTTGCCCGTATGTGCTGGTAGAAAAACCTTCCTCTGACCAAAAAGTCATTACTTCATCACTTTCTATTTGATTATATTCTGGATTGGGAATGACATCATCTTTCTCTGTTGTAATAGTTTTTGAATCTACGTCATTGTATGTACTGCTATAAAAATGTTTTAACCGCCAATCAGAATGTGTATAGAAACGGCTTTCTTGCGTTAAAGCGTTTTCACCCATATATAGAGCGGCATATTGATTCAGAGCCGGCAAATACCATTTAATTTCATCCTCATCTATCTTGCCATCTCTATTTACATCACGGTTTCGTTGCAGGCAAGCTATATATACATTTCGGTAATTGTTTTGTAGACCAATATAAGCAGTTTCTGTTTCTGTCGGTACAATGGCAGGAGGAGTTGTATAGCCATTATCAGCCGCATCAATATAGTTATCCCACTGAGAGCTACCCCAACTCATATTCCCACCATTATTGTTTGCCCACATTGCTTTGGTATTGGTCAATCCTCTCCGGAAGTCTTGCGGATAATCTGAAGAGTTATTAGCAGAATACCCCATAGATGTTATTTCACTTCCTGTTTCGCTGATAGTTTCCACCCCTAATGCAGAAGTCAATCCTGTCAATGAAACATCTGTATTATAAAAGGTTTGTATGGAACGCTGGCTAATGACATAGGCTGCATCCACAATGCTGCTTTCGCCATCCGCGCTGGAGCGCACATCACACAACAACTGTAGAGTGCGGTTAGGTTGATTTACGGCATACTTCCAAGCAGGAACACTTCTGTCAACATTGGTAGCAGTGGCAGGTATAGCATATTGTGCACCGTTATCATAATCATCTTGATATCCGCTTTCATTTGCATCATGGGTATAGTAATATTCATTCACGAAACAAGTAACCACAAACACATCGTTCCTCCAACGTGAATCGTTTTCATGGTCTGCAAGATATTTAAGTATTTCTATTAATTCATCTACAGTTAATAACTCTTTCTCATTATAAGAACCGTTATTGTATATTCCTTCACTTGCATTTCCTTCGCTATAACTCTGCAGGTCATCGCTATATATTCCTCCATTGTCTATCTTGTTTACAGCAAAACGCACCCAGTTAGCATCTGCTGCTCTGTTCTCATCCGTGTCTGCCAAATATTCCGTAAAAGGTGTACGCACCCGATAAGTAAGCCTTGAAGGAGATTCTGTCACCATAGCTTTGGTAAAACGCATCAAACAGGTTTCATAATGTGCATCCAATGTGTATAAATTCGTTTCATTGGTAAAATAAATATCACCCGTAGCACCCGGTTGATTTTCTTGATTTGTTTCAACTTCTACAATGATATTGTCTACCCCATTTACAGACACATTGTAGATGTATTCCGTGTTTCTTTTAGTATGAAAATTAGAATAGTCGTAGCCATTTGCTTCACTAAAATCACCCAAATGGATTTTATAAGTCACTTCTGCATCAATAGGAACAACATTACCATTTTCTCCGTTCTCATAAGCATACCCGGAAAATGTTCCATTGATGATAACATACGTACCCCGTTCTGGAGCATAAGACCATGCGCCATTATCCATTGTTCCATCAGCATTTTCCTGCTTTTCTTGCCGTTCACGATCGGTATATTCCAACGGAGAGCCATCAGTTTGCGTAGCAGATTTAGCAGACTTTCGGTTTTCCGGTAAATAAAATGTAAACGTTTGATATGTTTTATTATTTTCCGTAACATTCGTAGAGATAGTAATAGGAGTAGTTTCCGGGATTTCGTAATAATCATTTTCAGATACATTATCACCGCCTGAAGTACCATCCCAATCTTCCGTTTCATTCATCATTCGGGAATAGCGAGGAATATTCACAACTCGAAAAGAAGTTGGAGTAAATGTGGGAGTATTACCACCGTTTACCGTCAATACTTTATCTCCTGTGCGCAAATTGAATGTAATGCAAGCATCTGTACGATATAATTGGATTTCACCGGTCAAAGTTGCAGATTGTTCCGGAATTACACAATAACCGTCGCCACGATCTTCACCGCTTGTTGGAACATATTTGCCAGACATCGCAAAAGAAGATTTCTGGCGGTTGATGACATCAGGATTCAATGCATCCACCAGACCGATTCGAAGACTTTTTAAATCGTCCATACTAAAAGTTCCCACTGTAGCATTGGTTAACGCCGCTTGAGTAGAACGTGTCACATTGCTGTTCCCATATTCAGAAGGCAATCCTTCTCCGTGTATATTGGCAACAGCCATGATGTAACTGACTCCCGAGGTCGTGTGGATCGTTATTTGCTTTTCGAACGTAAACCGATCATCTGCAGCATTATGGTACTCCTTGGTTTTTAATATCTTGTTAGAGTCAAACACAAATATGTAATAATCATATACCACATCATCACCTTCCGCCCGTGTTTCTACAGTTTGTTGTACAGATGTACCAAATTTAACCTTAATTTCTACTGGTATACCTTCGCGTACATTTGTTTCTACCGGAAGATCCAAATCATCAGAACACGAAGCAACAAAGATAATGCTGCATAAAGCAATCCAATATTGTATGTATGCCTTCAATTTCATAGTGTATTCATTTTTCATCATACATTCAATCGAATGTGATATTATTTTCTATTTGATCGCAAGGTACAACTGTGATTGTTAGCGTGACTGCTTCTACACTAAACCCCGTTACCTCAAGTTGATAAATATTATTGCGCACAATGGCATATTCCATCGGGCTAATTTCGTCATTATTATCAGCAGCGTGTCGAATCCAATAGCTGTAATAACGTGTTTCGCCGGCCCCATTTGTATTGCCACCTGCATAGTAAGTGGTTTTAAAAACAATTCCAGTGCAACAAGCTGCAACATTAAACCCATCAGACACACGAAACACATTTTCTTGCGTATAATCTAAACGGTAATAGATCGTTCCTGATTCGTCTGTAGAAGTGACATTTTTATCCAATATTCTCCATTCACTATTCTCAGACAGTGATAAGGTCGGATAATAATTTGCATAATAGGTAGCACTTGGAGTAAAATCATCGTCTAACGTTTTGAGGTCTACAACATAATTCTCAGCAGGAGTATCATTGTCACCAATTTCATCACCTAAATATTCTATCGTATTATCTGTTATACTGGTTGTTATCCTCTTAAAAGCATAGGTATCCCCTATGTATTTGTTGACTAACATAGCTGATTCTATCTTAACCTTAGCGCTCGAATTATCTATTTCATAATAATCATCTTCCCACGCACAATCCACCCGTGCCGTCATCCGCTCAATATTTACTGATACTTGTTCCGCTGTGGCTGGAGTATTTGCTTTTATATCTATTAAAGCGTCTGATTCTGATGACATTAAGAAATATCCATCATCGGTTATTGTTTCCGATACTTGATAATCACGTAAATTACCTAAAGTTTGTAATGTCGCATTATTACTTAAATCACCTGCATTGGCTATCACTAATACATTATATCTTTCGCCTATTTGCAACTTGTC
>JAHLFB010000143.1 GCA_018884025.1 Candidatus Phocaeicola faecipullorum | reverse complement strand
CCAGAAGATTGCCGCCCAACTCGCCTTTCAGCTGGAACGCAAGATTTTTCACCGTGTCGGCAGGCAACGGAAGAACAGTGCTCACTACCTTCATGCCTTCCACATCCTTGGCGTTCTCTATCAGTTTCGCTTTCACGGCAGCCTCTTTCTCCTTCATGAACTCTTCCATCTGTTTCTTCAGTCCGGCATTCTCCTCTATATACTTCGTGATGGCCACTTTCAGGTCTGGTGCATTGTTGAACAGAGCCTTCAGGTCTGCCAGTGTATCCTGGATAGTGTCAAGCATTTCCTCTACCTTGGCACCGGTTACAGCCTCGATACGGCGTACACCGGCAGCTACAGAACTTTCAGAAATGATTTTAACCATACCAATCTTACCTGTAGCGGATACATGAGTACCACCACAGAACTCTATTGACGAGCCGAACTGAACCACGCGTACCTCGTCACCGTATTTCTCGCCGAAGAGAGCGATGGCGCCCAGTTCCTTAGCCTTCTCGATAGGCAGATTGCGGTATTCGGTCAGAGGAACATTCGCGCGTATCTTCGCATTAACCAAATGTTCAACCTCACGAATCTGTTCAGGAGTAACTTTCTGGAAGTGTGAGAAGTCGAAACGCAAAGAATCCGGAGTCACGAGCGAACCTTTCTGTTCTACGTGAGTACCGAGAACCTCGCGCAAAGCTTCGTCAAGCAAGTGTGTACATGAGTGGTTTGCGGCACAAGCGTCGCGTTTATCTGTATCCACACAAGCCATCATCGGAGCTTCAGGATGTTCAGGCAGTTTCTTTGCGATATGTATAGGAAGATTGTTCTCCTTCTTCGTGTCGATAATCTCTATAGTCTCGAACTCGCTTACCAATACACCTGTGTCACCTACCTGACCACCGCTTTCAGCATAGAAAGGAGTGTCGCTCAGAACTATCTGATACAGAGTCTGGTTTTTCTGTTTTACCTGACGGTAGCGGAGTATGGAAGTTTCATACTCTGTATAGTCATATCCTACGAATGTAGTCTCGCCTTCTTTCAGTGTAACCCAATCGCCTGTTTCTACAGCGGCAGCGTTACGCGCACGTGCTTTCTGCTTCTCCATCTCGGCCTCGAAACCTTTCACATCGGCAGTAAGACCGTTTTCGCGGAGGATAAGCTCGGTAAGGTCGAACGGGAAACCGAATGTATCATACAGAGTAAACGCGTCCATACCGCTGATTTCAGTTTTTCCGGCAGCCTTAGTTTCGTTCATAGTTTTGTCAAGCAGGCGGATACCCGTCTCAAGAGTACGCAGGAATGATTCTTCCTCTTCCTTGATAACCTTCTCTATCAGGTTCTGTTGAGCCTTCAGTTCAGGATAAGCACCACCCATATTTTCCACCAATACAGGAACAAGGCGATACATAAATGCCTGCTTCTGTCCAAGGAATGTGTATGCATAGCGCACTGCACGACGCAAGATACGGCGGATAACGTAACCTGCTTTAGCGTTGGATGGCAACTGACCGTCAGTTATAGAGAAAGCGATTGTTCTTATGTGGTCAGCTATAACGCGCATAGCTACGTCAGTCTTTTCTTCTTTTCCGTAAACTACACCTGCCATGTCGCCTATTACTTTGATGATTGGCTGGAATACGTCAGTGTCATAGTTTGAACGTTTTCCCTGCATAGCCATACAAAGACGTTCGAATCCCATACCGGTGTCGATAACCTTTGCCGGCAGAGGTTCAAGGCTGCCGTCAGCTTTACGGTTGTACTGCATGAACACAAGGTTCCAGATTTCAATCACCTGAGGATGGTCATGGTTTACAAGTTCGCGTCCCGGTACAGCCGCACGTTCTTCGTCTGTACGGAGGTCGATATGGATTTCAGAGCAAGGTCCGCATGGCCCTGTATCACCCATTTCCCAGAAGTTGTCATGCTTATTACCGTTTATGATATGATCTTCAGGCATATATTGTGCCCAGTAACCTGCAGCTTCGTTGTCGCGTTCAAGTCCTTCTTCAGGGCTTCCTTCGAACACTGTTGCATAAAGGTTTTTAGGGTCAATCTTTAGTACGTCAACCAGGAATTCCCATGCCCATGAAATAGCTTCTTTCTTGAAATAATCGCCGAAAGACCAGTTACCGAGCATTTCGAACATTGTGTGATGGTATGTGTCATGTCCAACCTCTTCAAGGTCATTGTGCTTTCCGCTCACACGAAGACATTTCTGTGAGTCTGTTACACGTTTATATTTTGCCGGATGATTTCCCAGGATAATATCCTTAAACTGGTTCATACCTGCATTGGTGAACATCAGCGTAGGGTCATCTTTTATCACCATTGGTGCCGAAGGTACAATCTGATGTCCTTTCGACTCGAAGAATTTAACGAACGAGTCGCGGATTTCATTTGCTGTCAACATATTTTTATATTCTATGATGGTTAATATTCTGAAAATTGATTTGCAAAGATAACTTGTTTTATTATTTTTGTCGTTAAATTTGATACAAAATATTGATATCTTGTATCTTATTTTTTCATAAAACGAATAATAATGCGTAAAGTTTATTACATATATAATCCTAAGACCAGAACATATGATCGTATTTATCCCACTTTGCGTCAGAGAATAATGAGTTATTTAAGACGTTTGTTTGTTGGAATGGGGTTAGGTGCAGGAACTTTTCTTGTTTTTTTCTTTATTTTTGGTTCTCCTTCTGAACGAAGTTTGCGAATAGAAAATTCAAAACTTCAGGCTCAGTATCATATATTGTCAACAAGACTTGACGAGGCCTTGAACGTTATGAAACAGATTCAGCAAAGGGATGATAATCTGTATAGGGTTATAATGCAGGCTGACCCGGTGAATGACAGGTTAAGACTTGCCAGCTATGGAAATACAAACAGATATGGTGAACTGATGGATATGGCTAATTCAAGGCTTGTAGTGAATACTTCAAAAAAAATGGATTTATTGGCAAGACAGTTATACATTCAGTCAGAATCTTTTGATGAGGTGGTTGACTTGTGCAAGAAACATGATGAAATGTTGGATTGTATTCCTGCTATTCAGCCGGTATCGAATAAGGACCTAAAACGGACTGCATCCGGTTACGGAACCCGAATAGACCCTATTTATAAAACAATAAAATTCCATGAGGGTATGGACTTCTCGGCAAATGTTGGAACATCTGTTTATGTTACGGGTAACGGAACCGTAATTAAAGCCGGATGGGAAGGTCTTTATGGAAATTGTATAACAGTAGATCATGGCTTTGGATATATTACGAAATATGCTCATCTCAGTAAGATAAAAGTCAGAAAAGGACAAAAGGTAGTTAGAGGCGAGATTATTGGTGAAGTAGGAAGTACAGGAAAAAGTACAGGACCACATCTACATTATGAAGTTCATGTAAAAGGTAAAGTGGTAAATCCTGTAAACTATTATTTTATGGATCTTAATGCCGAAGATTATGACAAGATGATTGAAATAGCATCTAACCATGGTAAGGTATATGATTGATAATGAATAAATGTTTTTTCTATGGCATTACGTACAGATAAAGAGTTGAAAATATATTATTCAATAAGTGAAGTCGCACAAATGTTTGGTGTGAATGAGTCATTGCTGCGATACTGGGAAAAGGAATTTCCTTTTATTGCACCTAAAAAGGCTGGAGGTAACATCAGGCAATATCGAAAAGAAGATATTGACAATGTGAGACTTGTTTATCATCTTGTTAAGGAAAAAGGAATGACACTGGCAGGCGCAAAACAGAGACTGAAGCAGGAGAAGGAGCTTGAAGTCAGGAATGTTGATATAATAGAACGTCTGAAAGATATAAAAGAAGAGCTCCTTAGTATTCGTAAGGAGCTCGATTATCTGACTTAATCTGTTATTTCGTCGTCGAAATTTTCAATTCTTGTTACTCTTTTTACATTTTCTATTTTCTTGAGATTGTCACAGATAGTGTTGACATCGTCCACATCGTGTACATACAGCTGTATTCGCCCTTCGAATATTCCATCGTTAGATTCTATATGCAGTTTATGTATGTTTACGTTAAGTTGTTGTGAAATAACTTCAGTTACTTTGTTCAGTATGCCTATTCCGTCTATACCTTTTACCAATACGTTTACAGGGAAATTAAGAGCTTTTCCTGTTTCCCATTGAACAGCTAGCAATCTGTTGCCGAAACTAGACTTCAGTTGGGCGGCAATCGGGCAGTGCAGCTTGTGGATTATTATTCTGTTGTTATCATCTATATATCCTAGAACATCATCTCCCGGTATTGGTTTACAGCAGTCTGCTATGATGTAATTTTTTTGTATAGTATCAGGTGTAAGTTTTACTATTTTCTTTTTATCAATATCAATTGCCGGAGCTGTCTCCTTTTGTTGTTGGTTCTTGTTTTTGCTGTTTCCTCCAAAATTGAATGGAATAAATTTTTTCCATCCGTTGTTCACGCTCTTTTCTTTGAACTCGTCAATGTCATTGTCACCAAGTTTTATAACCTTCTGTCCTATTTGCAACATTAACTCGTCAGGCGATTTCACTTGGTGCAGCTTGCACAGCTTCGATATGTTCTCCTCATTAGGCTCTATTTTTGCATTTTTGAGGAACTCGTAAAGCATATCCTCTCCAAGTTGTTGTGTTTCCTTTCGTTCCCTTCTTAAAATAGCCTGTATTTTTGCCTTAGCCTTGGCTGTAGTTGCAAAATTAACCCAATCCGGCTGTACCTTTTGTGATTTGGAAGTAAGAATTTCCACCTGGTCTCCACTTTGTAGTTTGTGACTTAATGGAACCAGTTTGTGATTTACCTTTGCACCGATACAGTGGCTTCCGAGGAATGTATGTATGGAGAAGGCAAAATCAAGTGCCGTACAGTTTTGTGGCATCGTTTTTATTTCTCCTTTTGGAGTGAACACAAATATTTCCGACGCAAAAAGGTTAAGCTTTATGGTGTCAAGGAAATCAAGGGCGTCAGGTTGCGGGTCGTCAAGTATCTCTTTTATTGTATGAAGCCATTTGCCCAGTTCTCCTTCGTCCTCGCTTATTCCGCCTTCTTTGTATTTCCAATGCGCAGCAAATCCCTGTTCGGCTATTTCATTCATCCTTTCACTTCTTATCTGGACTTCTATCCATCTGCCCTGATTGCTCATGAGTGTAACATGCAGAGCCTGATAACCATTGGCTTTAGGATGACTTACCCAGTCCCTCAGACGGTCTGGATGTGGTTTGTATATACTTGAGATTGATACGTATATGTTGAAACAGTCTATTGCTTCCTTGTCTGGACTTTCAGGTTCAAATATGATTCTTACAGCCAATATATCATATATTTCCTCGAAAGTGATATGTTTTGTCTGCATTTTATTCCATATAGAATAGGGCGATTTTATTCTTGCCTGTATTCTATATTTCAGCCCCATATTGTTTAATTGTTCTTTTATAGGTGCTGTAAATTCTTCAAACAAAGTGTCACGCTCCGCTTGTGTCGCTTCAAGTTTTTTCTGTATTTGGTTATATGCTTCCGGATGTTCGTATTTAAAACTCAAATCCTCAAGCTCTGTCTTGATTTTATTCAATCCGAGCCTGTTTGCCAAAGGAGCGTATATATAGAGGGTTTCGCCTGCTATTTTATATTGTTTGCTTGGTAGCATAGAGCCTAGTGTACGCATATTGTGCAGGCGGTCGGATATTTTTATAAGAATGACCCTGATATCATCGTTCATGGTCAGAAGCAGTTTCTTGAAGTTTTCTGCCTGCGCTGAGGCTCTGTCTCCAAAAATACCTCCTGAGATTTTAGTCAGTCCGTCCACTATTAATGCTATTCTTTCACCGAAAAGGTTTTGTATATCTTCTACAGTGTAGTCTGTATCCTCTACTACATCATGAAGAAGGGCAGCACATATGGAAGTTGACCCTAAACCTATTTCGCAGCATGCTATTCTTGCAACTGCTATAGGATGCAATATATATGGTTCACCGGAACGTCGCCTGACACCTTTGTGTGCCTGTTTGGCGAAATTGAATGCCTTGGTGATTATTTCTACTTTTTTTCTGTGTCGGCTCTCCAGATACCTGTCAAGCAATTCTTCGAACGCTTCATTGATTATTTTCTCATCTGCTTGTTCTTGAGTTAGTTTTTCATCCGTCATATGCGTATATCCTCCATAAATAACACAAGTGCAAAAATATGAAATAATCAAAAAAAAGCAAGTATTTCAGTAGTAATTAATTGAAATACTTGCTTTTTTATGTGTTTATCTGATTCTTATAGTCTTGCCGGCACGTATATTGCTTCCTTTAATACCATTCAGCCTTCTTATCTGGTTTATGCTTACTCCGTATTTGGCGGCTATTCCTCCCAAAGTTTCTCCGTTTCTTATCTTGTGATATACTTCTGCGGTCTTAGGAGTGGTGACTTTTACAGTTGTTCTTCTGTTCTGATAAACCTGTGGCTTATAGTTGTATATACTGTCCTCATGTTCAAGAAAACAACTTACCATATTATTAGGCAAACGTAAGGCATATGTCTTTTGGTTTCCTGGAATTATATCTTTTCTGAATTCAGGATTCAATGCACGAAGTTGTTCTATATTGATTTTACAGACTTCTGCTATCTGGTTAAGGTTTAAGTATTTGTTTACGTGTATAGTATCGGTTCCTTCAGGCATTTGCATTGCCATTGGTCTTATATTATGTTCACAGTAATATGTCATTATGTAATTTGCAGCAATAAATGCAGGTACATAACCTCTTGTTTCCTTAGGCAGAAAGTTATATATTGACCAGAAGTCTGTAGCTCCTCCGGCGCGTCTTATAGCTTTGTTTATATTGCCCGGTCCACAATTATATGCTGCCAGAACCAGATTCCAGTCATGATAAATATCATATAAATCTTTTAAATATCTGGCTGCTGCATATGTCGATTTTATAGGGTCTCTTCTTTCGTCTATCAATGTATTTACTTCAAGACCGTAAATCTTACCGGTGTTAAGCATGAATTGCCATAGTCCAACAGCTCCCTGACGTGATGTAGCCATCGGGTTTAATGCCGATTCTATTACAGGGAGATATTTTAGCTCCAATGGGAGATTATAAACCTCAAGGGCTTCCTCAAAAACAGGCATGTATAAGTTGTTCGCACTTAACATGAATGCCACAGTTTCGCGCAATCTGCCGGTATATTGGTCGATAAACTTTCTTATAATATCGTTATATGGCATTTCTATTATTGCCGGAATACGTTGCAGTCTGTCTATATAAACAGAATCATTAATGTATGGGTTGTTTTCCCCCGATTCGCAGGTTATCGGAGTAATGTAATTTTTTGAAATCCAATCCAGGTAAAGGCTGTCTGTTGTGGACAGCATACCTTGTGGAAGTTCGATTTCCTCGCTCTCCCCCTCGGCATTCTTTACTGTTATGGTTTCTACTTTTTCTTGTGCATATAAAGTTGAAAAACCTAATGACAGAAGGCAAATAATAATCTTTCTCATGGTTTAAAATTTAATATTGCATTGTAATCCGATGCCTTGAGGGCGATTACGGAATACATCGTTAAATAAAGTAGGTTCAAGTTTTAAACTCAAATCCTTTGATATGTCAAAGTCAGACAGCTCGGCATCTACGTAGGCGTCTATAACCGAAAGCAGGTAAACGCCTATAAAAGCAAATATACTGAGGTCTCTCTGACGTCGGTATATATCTTTCGCATTCTTGAAAGTTTCCTGATAATATTCCAGGTTGCTTTCTATGTCAACGTATGGCGGCAGAAAGTCCTTGTAACTGTCATTGTTCGGATTGTCGCTCATAATGTCCTGATATGCCTGCGAATAGTCATTATACATCTTTGTATTCCAGGTAAGGGCATAGGCACAACCTACAAATCCTCCATATATAATAGGGAGTTTCCAGTATTTGCGGTTATATATTTGTCCTGCTCCGGGCAAGACCATAGCCATCCAAAGCGACTTTTTGGAATCAGGAATCCAGCGTTTAGATGGTATATTTGAAGCATTCAGTGCGGAGTCACTCTTTAAAGACAGCGATGCAGTATCTACAGGCGCCTCCAGTTCTTCAATCTTATTACTTATATCGGAGGTTATTATGCTGTCCTTTTCTATTTTGCTTGTGATACTGTCGTTTGCTACAGAGTCTTTTGAAAGAACTGTTTCAAAAACAGGCACAGTAAAGGCTTTTATCTCGTTTGCCGCAAATGACAGTGCCGAGATAAGACATACCATGAAAACTCTGTATATGTGGAAATTCGATTTCAAAGTTTATTGTTTTATTCTGTTCGTTTTAGTGAATCAAGTATTTCCATTATTCTCTCAAGATCAGCTTCATCATTGAACGGGATACTTATTTTCCCTTTTCCTTTTGCGCTGCATGAGAGCTGTACTTTAGTACCGAAGAAACTTGACAAATGGCTTTGCAAAACGCCGAAAGTTTCCGGCAATTTATTGTTGTGTGTTGCCTTTTTTTCTTCCTTACCGTTGTTTAATGCCTTTACCAGTTCTTCTACTTTCCTCACAGAATATCCGTTTGAAATAATTTCATTGAATATTTTCAACTGTGTCTGAGGATTGTCTATAGAAAGAAGCGCACGCGCATGTCCCATGTCTATCTCCTTGTTCTTCAGAGCCATCTGTATTGTGGCAGGAAGTTTTAACAGTCTGAGATAATTGGCCACTGTAGTTCTGTTTTTACCTACTCGTTCGCTCAGTCTTTCTTGTGTCAGTTCATATTGTTCTATCAGGTGTTGATATGCGAGCGCAATTTCCAAAGAGTTAAGATCTTCTCTCTGGATGTTCTCTATCAACGCCATTTCCATTACGTTCTCGTCGTCGGCAGTCTTTATGTAAGCCGGTATTGTTTTAAGTCCAGCCAATGCTGAGGCTTTAAATCTTCTTTCTCCGGCAATAATCTGGTATGAATCATCGTTTATTTTTCTTAATGTTATAGGCTGGATGATTCCCACTTCTGCTATAGAATCGGCAAGTTCCTGTAAAGCTATCGGGTCAAATTCACGACGCGGCTGGTTTGGGTTGGCAGAAATTTTGCTCAACTCTATTTCGCCGATATTTGAAGAACCGGAAGTTTTCACCTCCTCGTTGTTGGATATCAGCGCATCCAATCCTCTGCCTAAAGCAAATTTCTTTTGTACTGCCATATTCTTATTTTAAATTTCTCATTATTATTTCGTTGGCCAAAGCCAGATGGTTCTTTGCACCTGTCGATTCTGCATCGTACAGTATTGCTGGTATGCCATGGCTTGGGGCTTCACTTAGTTTTACGTTTCGCTGTATGATGGTTTTGAACACCAGTTCCTGAAAATGCCTTTTTACATCGTCGTAAATTTGGTTGGCAAGTCGTAATCTTGAGTCATACATCGTAAGCAGGAAACCTTCTATTTCCAATGCCGGATTCAGCTTGGTTTTTATTATCTTTATTGTGTTCAGCAACTTGCTTATGCCTTCTAGCGCAAAATATTCGCATTGTACAGGGATTATTACAGAATCGGCAGCTGTCAGTGCGTTGATTGTAATTAAGCCCAACGACGGCGAGCAGTCTATGAGTATATAATCGTATTCGTTTTTCATCGGATCCAGGGCTTTTTTCATTATCTTTTCCCTGTTTTCCAGATTAAGCATTTCTATTTCTGCACCTACCAGGTCTATATGCGACGGTATAATGTCTAATCTGTCAATATCGGTTGTATAAATGGCTTCCCTTACGTCAGTCTGGTTTATAAGACATTCATAGATAGAGCAATCTATTTCGTTTACGTTAACTCCAAGTCCTGAAGAGGCATTAGCTTGCGGGTCTGCGTCTATTACTAATACTTTCTTCTCAAGAGTTGCCAATGATGCAGCCAAGTTTATTGTTGTTGTGGTTTTTCCCACGCCGCCTTTTTGATTGGCTAAAGCAATTATTTTTCCCATATTAATCAGTTTATTCTTGGTGCGAAATAACTAATAATTAGTGACACAATCCATTAAAAAACTGTTACTTTTATGAAAAGTGTTGATAACTTGCCGCTTTTGTTAATAACTAAAGCATGGCAAATATACTGAAAAGTGGGGTAAAAGATGAAAGCAGTTTATGAAGATTAAGATTTGAAAACGTATTGTCACATAGTTTTTTTGTTGTATAATATGAAAGATTGTAACTTTACATCGTTTTAATAGTGTATAGGTAAATATAGTTTAAATATGGTAAATTCTAAACCTCTACTTCTTTTGTCTAATGACGATGGCTATCAGGCTAAAGGGATTAATGTGCTGATAGAAGCATTGCATGACGAGTATGATTTGATTGTTGTAGCTCCTGACGGTCCTCGTTCAGGCGCATCGTGTGCAATAACTTCTGCTGTTCCGGTAAGTTATGGAACGGTAAGACAGGAAGAAGGCCTTTCTATATATAAGTGCAGCGGTACGCCTGTAGATTGTGTGAAACTGGCTTTGCATACCATTGTTCCACGTGTTCCGGATTTGATAATAGGCGGAATAAACCATGGTGACAATTCTTCTGTCAATGTTCATTATTCAGGAACTATGGGAATTGTCATAGAAGGATGTTTGAAGGGAATTCCTTCAATCGGTTTTTCTCTTTGTAATCATGCGGCAGATGCGGATTTTTCATTTACGTTGCCTTTTTTGAAAAAGATTGTTAAATCGACATTGGAAAACGGACTTCCATATGGAACATGTCTTAACGTAAATTTCCCGGATTCAAACGAAATAAAAGGCATACGTATTTGCAGGCAGACGGACGGAGTATGGATAAATGAATTTGCCCATTGTGAACATCCAAGGAATAAAGGATATTTCTGGCTGACAGGCTCATACAAAAATCTTGAACCTTCTGCCGAAGAAACTGACCATTGGGCACTCGAACATGATTATGTGGCCATAACACCTACGCAAATAGACATGACAGCCTATGGGCTGATGGAAAAAATGAAGTCATGGGATTGGTCTCTTTAAGAGAATAATGCTACAGTTACAAGGGAACAAGGTCTTCCATCCGTATGGTAACCTCGTTACCGAGTAAACTTGTAACTAAAAAACTTAAAAACTTAAAAACTCATATGAAATATTATCTGATAGTAGGAGAAGCTTCAGGCGATTTGCACGCTTCAAACCTTATGCGTTCGCTGAAGAAGTATGACGAAAACGCAGAATTCCGTTTTTTCGGTGGAGATTTGATGCAGGCTGTAGGTGGTACGCTGGTTAAGCATTATAAGGATATGGCATATATGGGCTTTATCCCTGTGCTTCTGCATCTGCGTACCATATTCCGCAATATGAGCCTGTGTAAATCTGATATTGTTGAATGGAAACCTGATGTGCTTATTCTGATAGACTATCCTGGATTTAATCTGAAGATAGCCAAGTATATCAAGCAGCATACGGATATACCTGTTTATTATTATATCTCGCCGAAAATCTGGGCATGGAAGGAATATCGTATAAAAGATATAAAACGAGATATTGATAAAATGTTCTCTATTCTTCCTTTTGAGATAGAGTTTTACAAGAAACATGATTATCCTATTTGCTATGTTGGAAATCCGAGTGTTGACTCTGTTTCTGCATATCTGGATGCTAATCCTTATGACAGAGAGTCTTTTATAAAAGAAAACGGATTGTCTGACAAGCCTATAGTAGCGATACTTGCCGGAAGCAGGAAACAGGAGATTAAAGACAATCTGAAACGTATGATAGAGGTGGCGCGTTCATTCCCCGATTACCAGTTTGTAGTGGCAGGCGCTCCAGGTATAACAAATGAATATTACCGTCAGTACATCGACACTGATACCAATATAATTTTTTCACAAACCTACAGACTATTGCAACATTCTGTGGCCGCTATGGTAACGTCAGGAACGGCTACTCTTGAAACAGCTCTCTTCGGAGTTCCTCAGGTGGTATGCTATTACATGGCGGCAGGAAAGTTGGTCTCTTTTCTCAGAAAGTTTCTTTTAAAGGTAAAGTATATATCGTTGGTTAATCTCATTACGGGAACTGAGACAGTACGTGAACTGGTGGCAGACGAAATGTCTGTTTCTAATCTAAAACATGAGTTTGCGGCTATATTGCCCGGAGGAACAAAGCGTGATGCTATTCTTGAAGGATATGCGGACTTGAAACTTATATTGGGAAAGCCGGGAGCGTCAGAAAAAGCAGCAGCAAATATTGTTTCATCCTTAAAATCAAAATAGACAACGGTTATTTTTAATTTCAAATAAGTTTCGGACAGTGTTTGAACATAGTTTAAATGCTGTCCGAACTTTTTTGTGCCTTGCTTTATTGTTGAAAGACTAAGTACATAAATTTCATTTTCCCCTTTTATTTTCTGTAAATACAACTTGTGTTTTTATAAATATAGACTTTAGATATAAAAAAATAAGTTGTATTTACATATATATAATCTGTATTTATAGAATATGAAAAGTCATTTTCATGAATGTCCGGGTATAATCAGGTTTTGTCATTTATAATTGACGGAATGAAAATAAAATTATAAATTTGGGGAAAATATAATTCCTATGATTAATACACTATATAATACACTTATGTATATTATGCCGGTACTGGCCGTAATAGTATTCATTGTGCTTTATTTTGTCAAAGCCGGCTACGGAATTTTCCAGACGAGGAATTGGGGAATCAGTTTACCCAATAAGGCTGGTTGGGTTATAATGGAATGTCCTGCATTCATTACAATGTTCGTCATGTGGATTGCGGGAAAGTATTCCTTTGTCCCTGCAACACTGGTTTTCTTTATACTTTTCGAGATACATTATTTCCAGCGGTCGTTTGTGTTTCCTTTTCTGATGAGAGGAAATAGTAAAATGCCTGTATGTATAATGCTTATGGGAGTAGTTTTTAATCTGATTAACGCTTTCCTAATAGGGTATTCCTTATTTTATATTGATAATGCAGACAAGTATGATACAGAATGGCTGTGCTCACCATATTTTATAGCTGGGTTACTTCTCTTTGTATCAGGAATGGCAATAAACCTTCATTCCGACCATGTTATAAGAAATCTTCGTCCTAAAGGAGATACGAGACATTATTTCCCGCAAAAAGGAATGTACCGTTACGTAACTTCCGCCAATTATTTTGGAGAATTACTTGAGTGGGTAGGATTTGCCGTTCTCACACAAAGTCCTGCAGCGTGGGTATTCGTAGTCTGGACGTTTGCAAATCTGGCCCCGCGTGCATATGCTATAAGGAAGCGCTATGTTGATGAGTTTGGAACTGAGGTTGTTGGAAAAAGAAAATGTTTGATACCGTTTATATATTAGTATTATGGAAAAGTCAAAACTCTTCACTGAATATAAAATAGGACCTCTGACGTTGAGAAACAGGACTATACGTTCGGCAGCCTTCGAAAGTATGTGTCCAGGTAACAAGCCGTCAAAGGCATTGTATGATTACCATGTGTCCGTAGCTCATGGTGGAGTGGGTATGACCACAGTGGCTTATGCGGCAGTGACAAAGAGCGGTTTGTCTTTCGACCGTCAGTTATGGATGAGGCCGGAGATAGTGCCGGGATTAAAGGAACTGACAGATGCCGTACACCGTGAAGGAGCGGCGGCTAGCGTACAGTTGGGGCATTGCGGTAATATGTCGCATAAAAAAATATGTGGTGAAACTCCTGTTGGAGCGTGTACAGGATTTAATCTGTATTCGCCTACGTTTGTGCGCGGTTTGAGGAAAGATGAACTGCCGGTTTTGGCAAAGGCATACGGTAACGCTGTAAGGCTGGCACGTGAAGCGGGGTTTGATGCCGTAGAGATACATGCCGGGCATGGTTACCTGATAAGCCAGTTTCTTTCTCCTTATACAAACCATAGAAAAGATGAATATGGAGGCTTGCTTGAAAACAGGATGCGTTTTATGGATGAGGTTATGGATGAAGTAATGAAAGCTGCCGGGAGTGATATGGCTGTACTGGTCAAAATGAATATGCGCGACGGGTTTAAAGGCGGAATGGATATAGACGAAAGCCTTGAGGTAGCACAGCGCTTGAAGGATAATGGGGCTCATGCTTTGGTGCTAAGTGGAGGGTTTGTCAGCAAGGCTCCTATGTACGTAATGCGCGGTGCTATGCCTATAAAGACATTGACTCATTATATGGACTGCTGGTGGCTTAAATATGGAGTGAGATTGTTCGGACGTCTCATGATTCCTACAGTTCCGTTCAAAGAGGCATATTTCCTCGACGATGCCATGCTTTTCAGAAATAAAATAAAAGATATTCCGTTGGTATATGTAGGCGGACTGGTTTCACGCGAGAAGATAGACGAAGTGTTGAATAAAGGTTTTGACTTTGTTCAGATGGGACGTGCCTTGTTGAATGAACCGGGATTTGTAAACAGAATGAAGATGGAGGAATGTGCAAGGTGTAATTGCGGGCACAGTAACTATTGCATAGGAAGAATGTACACAGTCGATATGGCATGTCATCAGCATTTGGATGAGGAACTTCCGCCTTGTCTGAAAAAGGAAATAGAAAAACTGGAGAATAAATGATGAAAAAGACAGCTGTGATAACCGGTGCCGACGGAGGCATGGGGTCGGAAATAACAAAAGCCGTGGCTATGGCTGGATATCATGTAATAATGGTATGCTACACTAGTTTTAAAGGCGAAGAAAAGAAAAGCAGGATTATCCTCGATACAGGAAATGAAGATATAGAAGTGGTACAGGCCGATTTGTCATCAATGGAGTCTGTGGTGGATGCTGTTGACAAAATAAAGGACAAGACTCCGTCCGTAGAGTTGCTTATGAACAATGCCGGAACCATGTGTACGCATTATGTCCGTACAGAGGACGGGTTTGAACATACCGTTGCTGTAAACTATCTTGCCCCGTATCTTCTAACTCGCAGACTATTGCCGATTATGCACGAGGGGAGCAGGATAGTCAATATGATTTCGTGTACGTACGCCATAGGTAAAATCGGTCCTCATTTCTTTACTAAGGGGCGTGAAGGGAGTTTCTTCAGAATACCGATTTACAGTAATACCAAACTGGCATTATGGCTCTTTACCCGTGAAATGTCCGAACGGGTAAAAGGTAGGGGGATAACGGTAAATGCCGCCGATCCGGGAATAGTGTCAACTAATATTATAAGGATGGATGAATGGTTCGATCCGTTGACTGACATCTTTTTCCGTCCGTTCATACGTACCCCACGACAAGGTGCGGAGACTGCAATACGGCTTCTGCTTGACGAACAGTTCGGAAATCTCACTGGACGTATGTTTGCGTCTTCAAAGGAAAAGAAGGTGAGTGAGAAGTATATACATCATCCTCAGACAAAGGAGTTGTGGAAGATGACGGAACAAAATTTAGGGAGGTTTTTAGATTCCGGAGAAATATAGTCAACTGGTATCTTGTCAACTAGTTACCTAAAAATTTGTGAGGTAATAATCTATTACGTAATTTTGTGAAAATAAACTCATAAACTTTAAACTTACAAACTCATAACAGTTATGGTTAAATTCAAAAGAATACTTCTCAAGTTAAGCGGTGAAAGCCTGATGGGAGAAAAGAAATACGGTATAGACGAAAAACGTCTTGGTGAATATGCACAGCAAATCAAGGAAATACACGATATGGGTGTACAGATAGGCATCGTTATTGGCGGAGGAAATATTTTCCGTGGATTGAGTGGTGCCGGGAAAGGTTTTGACCGTGTAAAGGGTGACCAGATGGGTATGTTGGCTACTGTAATAAACAGTCTTGGACTGAGTTCGGCATTGGTCGCTGCCGGTGTCAAGGCACGTGTGCTTACTGCTATACGTATGGAACCGATAGGGGAGTTCTATACCAAATGGAAAGCTATTGAGGCAATGGAAAACGGTGAAGTGGTAATCATGTCTGCCGGCACGGGAAATCCGTTCTTTACTACCGATACCGGTTCTTCACTGAGAGGTATAGAAATTGAAGCTGATGTTATGCTGAAGGGAACACGTGTGGACGGTATTTATACTGCTGACCCGGAAAAAGATCCTACAGCTACTAAATTCGATGAAATAACTTACGATGAGGTTCTGGCACGTGGTCTTAAGGTTATGGACCTGACAGCTACTTGTATGTGCAAGGAAAACAACTTGCCTATAATCGTATTCGATATGGATACCGTCGGAAATCTTAAGAAGGTTATGTCTGGTGAAAATATAGGAACTCTGGTACATCCTTAATCACCTGTTGATATAAACTATATGAGAAAGCATGATGTGTACGGCTTAATGAAAAAGACTGTACGTATCATGCTTTTTTGTTTTTTCATTGAATTATGAATTTTCTCACTTCGGCATTTTTCATATGAGGTATGGTATGTAATTTGTTTATTTCTGCCCCCTCGATATTTGCTTGAATTGAGCGGTTTATTAGCCCGTGGGCAACAACAAGTACATGCTTCCCGTCGTAATTGCTTTTCAGGTAATCTATGAATGATTTTGCTCTTTCATAAAGCATCTCTTTAGTTTCGGCGTCTTTAGGCGGATTTTTTACGTTTACGGATTCTATTTTTAGTCCGGTCCACATTCCCCAGTCTATTTCTCTTAGTAATTTGTTTTTCTCCCATGGAATGTTCCTTTTTGCCATGGCATAACCGACAGTATCTGTTACACGCTTTAAATCGCTGCTTATAATACAGTCTATGTGTATGTTCTCCAGTTCTTTGCCAAGTTCTTTAGCCTGTTCAATTCCTTCATCTGTCAGTTCTCCCGGCAGATGTCCTTGGAATATACGCATGGTGTTTTCTTTTGTTTGTCCGTGTCGGGCTAGATACAATGTTATCATATCTATAAATCAAATTTTCTCTCCGTACGCCAAATCTCCAGCGTCGCCCAGACCGGGAACAATATATGAATGTTCATCTACATCCGGGTCAATGACTCCGCACCACAGAGTAACATCCTGTTCCGCAAAAACTTTCTTTATGCGTTCCACACCAGGTTGACTGGCTATGATACATGCTATCTCAAGCTTGGAAGGAATGCCTTTGGTGGTAAAGGCTTTCCATGCCAGTTCAAGACTCTCGCCTGTAGCAAGCATAGGATCTACCAGCAAAACGGTTTTATTGGTAAGGTCAGGAGTAGCGATATATTCAATTCTGACATCAAGATCTCTATGCTCCTTGTCTTTATAATATCTGTAAGCCGAAACAAAGGCATTTCCTGCCTTATCGAAGATATTGAGAAATCCGGTATGCATAGGGAGACCGGCTCTGAACACTGTAGCTATAACAATCTTGTCATCCGGCGTATTTGCCTCAGCAACTCCCAACGGAGTTTGTACTTTTTTTGTAGAGTAATCAAGTGTTTTACTGATTTCGTAAGCCATTAATTCGCCTATTCTCTCGATATTTCTGCGAAAACGCATCCTGTCGTTCTGAACATTCACATCTCTCAACTCGGCTATGAACTTATTAAGTATAGAATTGGTTTCAGCAAGGTTTATAACTTTCATAAAAATAATACTTTACTATTTGTTTATATAACATTTCAATGCCTGTTTTGTTCATATTAAAGTTGAGTTTCTCCTTCAATAAACTGTTCGAGAAACATGTTTTCACCATCGAACACGGCATATGAATACTCCGTAATCCAATCGCCCAGTATCATCATTCGCGAGGAACGGGTAAGCATCATGTCAAAGATTATATGTCTATGACCGTAGATGAAGAAATTGATGTCAGGATGGCTTTTCAAATATTTCTTTGTGAATAAGACCAAAGGTTCCTTGTCTTCACCCATATATTCCGGTTCTTTTCCGTCAACACGTTTCATGCGACTGTGTTTGGCCCATTCAAGGCCAAAATCTATACTCCATCGAGGATGCAGCATGGAAAACAGACGCTGAAGCGTCTTGCTATGGAAAACCATTCTGAGGAACTTGAATTTACGGTCGTTGTCACCTAGCCCGTCACCATGTGCCATGAAAAATTCCTTACCGTATATTTCGCAAGTGAGAGGAGCGCGGTGTATTATCATTCCACATTCTTTTTCCAGATAATCGCCACACCATATATCATGATTTCCTATAAAGAAATGTACTTCTACACCCATGTCTGTCAGTTCGGACACTTTTCCCAGGAAACGGGTATATCCTTTAGGAACTACAGTCTTGAACTCGTACCAGAAATCAAACATGTCGCCCAGCATATATACGGCTGCCGCCTTATGCTTGATAGCATCAAGAAAATTCACAAGACGCCTCTCCTGAGTACGAGCATGAGGTATAGCCCGCGAGCCCAGATGGGCGTCGGAAATGAAATAGATATTTTTCATCCCTTCCATAGTTATACCTTTAAAATAGAGTTATAATAATTAATTACATGAACCCAAGTTCCAGTTTAGCCTCATCGGTCATCATATCCTTATCCCATTCCGGCTCAAAAACAAGGTTTACCTGTGCGGAAGTAACTCCATCTACTGATTCTATCTTCTGTCTTACATCTTCCATAATAAAGTCGGCTGCAGGACAGTTCGGTGCTGTAAGGGTCATGTCCACTGTAAGCTCTCCATTATCCTGAAGGTCTATTTTGTATATAAGTCCCAGGTCATAAACGTTCACCGGTATTTCAGGGTCATATACAGTCTTCAGCATATCAATTATTCTCTCTTCTATTTTGAGTCTTTCTTCACTGTTCATATATAAAAGTTATGTAATTTCACGTTTGCAAAGATAACGTTTTTATTGCCAAGATACATCCTATCTTATTAAAAAACACTCGCGGCACCCACTGTTTAAAGTCACTGTGACTGCGTTATCCTATTCTTCCTTCGTCGGCATAGCTGTAATATGCCCCGTCAGTTATTATAACATGATCAAGCATACGGATGTTCATGACCTTAGACGCCTGAAACAAAGCCTGTGTCAGTCTGTCATCGTCTGTACTTGGGCGTACATTGCCCGACGGATGATTATGACTCAATATCATTGATGTCGCACGTTTCAGAAGTGCCTCGCGCAGAATCACACGCACATCCACCTGTGTGGAAGCCAGTCCTCCCTGACTTATTCTTGCAACATCTATCACCTTGGAAGCCTGATTAAGAAACATTACCCAACATTCCTCTATTGGTAAATCACACATTATAGGATGAAAATAGCTGTATATATCTTCCGATGAACGTATAGGCTTTCTTTCTTCCTGTTTCTCATCCTTACGTCGTTTCCCAAGCTCGGATGCAGCAAGAATAGTTATGGCTTTGGCAGGACCTATTCCCTTAAACTTACACAAATCGCTTACAGTACACTTGCCCAATGCGCTGAGGCTGTTGTTATACTTGTCCAGGACCTTTCGCATCAATTCCACAGCCGACTCATCCGTATTTCCTGAACCTATAAGTATTGCCAACAGCTCCGCATTTGAGAGTGACGATGCCCCGTGCATCATCATCTTTTCACGTGGACGGTCTTCTTCCGCCCATTGGTTTATAGATAATCTTTCCGTCATTTATAGAAACTTTTTTCAAAAGCCGAAAATGAATCTTTTCCCTTTACACAGCGTTTCCACCATGCAATCAGAAAACCGCTTCCATATCCGGTTAATTGTATAAACGATGAAATTATCGAAACAGCCCCTATCTTCAGGCTTTTATTTCTCGCGGAAGAATCTATGAATATCAATACAGAGAATAACAACAATGGCAGTAGCCCCGCCACACAAAGCCATATACCCAGAGGGTGAAGCAAATTATAGCTTGCAGCATCAGGAGTAAACGACGTAAATGCCAGGAAATAAATCCCAGCAAGAATTATCAATAACAGAAGAGCCACCCCAACGGTAAACACTGCAGGCAAGAGGTGTACCAGTTTAAGAGATTCAGGATATTTCTTATAAAGATTGATGCGGGCAATACCTGAGTTATGAACCTGTTTGAAGAATTTACGCATGTCCGTCCTGCGTTTGTGCCATACCCATGCCTCCGGAAAAAGACGACACGAATATCCACCCTTGAAAATACGTATGCTGAAATCTATGTCCTCGCCGAAACGCATATCGGAAAAGCCTCCCAAGGCCTTATATACTTCGGCGCGTATGCCCATATTGAAACTGCGTGGATAGAACTTGTCCATTTTCTTCTTTCCGCCACGGATACCTCCTGTAGTAAAGAATGATGTCATAGAATAGTTTATGGCCTTCTGTGTGTCAGTAAATGAATCGTGGGCACGGTCAGGACCTCCAAAAGCATCGGCCGGCTCGTTCATAAGTTCATTTTCTATAGCCTTGAAATAGTCCGGAGGAAGAATACAATCCGAATCAAGTATTATCAAATACTCCCCATGACTTCTCTCCGCACCGTAATTTCTAGATTGTCCAGGTCCGGAATTTGATTTGGAATAATATCTTATGTTCATGGATGTGACATACTTATCGACCACATCCTTGCACGGTATTGCCGAACCGTCCTCAACAATAACAACCTCAAAATCGGTATATGTTTGTCGCATAAGGCTCTGCAAAAGTTCATCCACCTCGTCAGGACGGTTATATACAGGTACTATAACTGAATATCGCATAGTCTAAAAAATGAGTTATTTGCAAACTTACGGAAAATCTATGGAAAAACCTCCAAAATTCGGCAGATTAACGCAATGTAATCTGTGAATTAAGTAGTTAGGAGAAAATCGCGGAAGTTGGATAGAGGGCTGAATAGCGTTTCAAAGCGGATT
>JAHLFB010000142.1 GCA_018884025.1 Candidatus Phocaeicola faecipullorum | reverse complement strand
GGAACATCTGGAAAGAAAATTCGCTACCTGTGCATCCTAATGCTGTTCCGCAGAATACCTTTCCCGGTATTTTGATTTCCGGACCCATTTCGAGGACATATTCATTCAACTGGCTTAATTTACCTAAATTTACGGCGCAGAAGTTTTCTGCCGAGATTAACTTTTCAATCTGTTTCATTTTTCCTTGTTTTTACATTGTGATACATTATCGTTTAGAGTACTCTTTTTCTTTTTACTCTGCAAATGTAGCTTATAACATCTTATAAAACAAGAAGTTACATTCCGGATACTAAGTAACCTGTAGGTTAGAAATACAGATAAACAAGGCGTTATGAAATAGAAAAAATTAGAAAAAAATCAGAGATTATGATTCGACAATTAATTAATGATTTAGTGTGAGATTATCAATAAAATATTACATTTGCGCCAAAAGTAAATACTATGGATGAAAAAGAATGTTTGGAGCAGCTGAAAATCAGTGTAGAAAGGGTATTGGGTAAGAAACTTCTCACTCCCAAGGATTATGACTATCTCTCGGAACATATATTTTCAAGGCTGCATATCATGATTAGTGCCACCACTTTAAAACGCCTGTGGGGATATCTGAAGGAGAATACATCGCCAAGACTTGCCACTCTCGATGTGCTTTCACGGTTCGTGGGATACAAAGACTGGAGCGAGTTCTGTAAGTCCGTAGGAGGCAGTGAAACAATACAGTCCGATATTATCATTTCACGAAGTCTGAGCGTAGAACAGCTTGGAAAAGGGGATAAGGTGCTTGTGACATGGTTGCCCGACAGACAGTGCGTTTTCGAGTTCTGTGGAGGAAATGATTTCAAGGTTATTAAGGCGGAGAATTCTAAAATCAAGGCAGGTGCCACTTTCAGATGCAGTTTTCTGATAGAAGGCGAACCTCTGTTCATCGACCATCTGATACAGGACGGAATGCCTCCTACATCGTATGTGGCAGGAAAAATAGACGGAATACGTTTTGAACTAATTAAAAAATAACACTATGAATACATCTACATCAGGATTTGTTATTCCTGAAGATTTATCAGTAAACAGCTCTTTCACGGAAGTGACAGAAATGTACTCAGGAGCATATTGTCTTCTATACAAGGCAAAGAGGTATGGACAGTGGTATGTCCTTAAAACTTTGAAGGAAGAAAACCGTTCAACGATGCTGTACAGAGAACTTCTGAAAAAGGAATTCGACATCAGCATCTCGCTTTCGCATCCCAATATCGTGAGAACAATCGGCTGGGAGAATGTTCCCGGTGTAGGGGAGTGTATCATAATGGAGTACATCGACGGAGTGTCTTTCGATGAATATCTTAGTGAGAAACATTCCTCTTCGGACAGAGCCAGAGTGATAAAAGGGGTGATTTCCGCCCTATCGTATGTACATGGCAAGCAGATAGTACACCGCGATTTGAAACCTGCCAACATAATGGTGACAGCCAACGGTGGTAACGCTAAAATACTTGATTTCGGACTGTCTGACACTGATTCTTATTGTATATTGAAGCATCCGGCCGGTACTGACAAATATATCTCTCCGGAACAGCTGACAGAGTCCGTACCTGACTGCCGTAACGATATTTACAGTCTTGGAAAAGTTATCAAAAAAGCCGATATAAGCCTTTTTTACAATCATCTGGCCAATAAATGTATGAGGACCAGGACTTTAAGGTTCGCCAATGTAGAGAGCATATCTTCGTACATCAACGCATGGGAAAAGTTCGTATCGGCCGTTCCTGTATTCGTTCTCTTTGTCGTTTCAGTAGTGTTTATATCATTATACTCTGTAGGCCGGAAGGATAGCTCCGATAAGAACGACTATTTGAATGAAGCCATAGAGAGTGGGAAAAAGGAGGTTGATAAAATCTATGAGCCATTGATAGAATTTATTGGAGGAAGGGATAAAATAAGCTATGAAGAATATAAAACCATGTCGAAAATAATGTCTGAAATCGGAAATAAGGTTGTAGTAATGTGCGATTCGCTTACTGACGGAATGGATGAGGTGAGCAAATCTACTGTAACCAATGCCGTAAGTCTGTATTCATCGGATTTATTCAAGGATATAAGTCTTCCGATGCCGGTAATGGAAGAATAACGTCTCTTCTGTATGACTTAAGTCCAAAAGGACTAAAATGGACCAACGGCCTTTTGGACATAATTTCTATGTTTGCATCACAGTAATTTTTAGTAATAATTTTTTATCTTAAATTCTTTACAGACATGGAAATTGTATGGATTATTTTGAGTTTCCTGTTGATGGCAATAGGACTCGTGGGATGTTTTATCAATCGTGTGCCGGGACCCATCCTGGCTTATGCAGGTATCCTGCTTCTGAATTTCTGTACAGACATACAGGTGTTCGACACTATGAGCCTCGTAATCTGCGGTCTGGCGGTAGTATTGTGTAAGGTGGCAGATATGTTTGTGCCCAAGGTGGCAGGTCTGATTTCGGAATACCGAAAGTCGGGCAAGTGGGGATGTGTCATCGGGTCTATGCTTGGAGTGCTGGGCGTTTGGCCTACTATCAATTCTGCCGACGACAATACTACCGTCATACTGACTATGGTTCTGGCCTTAGTGGTTTTTCCTTTTGTCTTTGCTTACATCGGAGAATCCGTTTCACGTAAAAGCCTGACTGCTTCTTTCCGACCTGCACTGGCAGCATTTGCCGCCTATCTGATAGGCACATGCCTTAAGCTTGCAGTCACTCTTTACTGCATCTACGTGGCTTTCGAAGGCTATGGGAACTCCGGTTTCTGATAAACAATAAAGCTTATTATACAGAACAGATTATTTGATAATTCTAAAAAACGACTACTATGACAAAAATAAACATTTTATTTCTTTCGTTGGTCCTGGCCATAATTACAGTGGCATGTGGTGGTTCATCAGTTCCGGAGAGTGTGACACTGAAAGTTACTCAATCAGAAGTTTACGGGGACAATTCTGAATACTTCTCTGTAGTTCAGGGGGAATATAAACTGAAATGCAACGATCGTGTGAGAATGAAAATCAGGCTTAGACTTGAAAAAGCACCTGAAAAGGAAATCAGTAATATACATAGTCCGAATCTGCGGCTTAAGGACGAAGACGGTATGAGCATCGTTGACAGTTATTCGCAAATGGTTCTGGCGGACGGAGAGGAGGAAAAGATGGTGAGCTTCCTTAAATCCGAACCTGGAACCGAGCAGGACTTTGTGTTTATCAACGATTTTGATTATGATTATGCAAAGGCCGTAATGGAAAAATCCAAGAGCTTTTCGATAGAAAATATTTACATAAGTTTCAAGGAAGACGAAAAAGGCAGCTCTGCCGATATGGAAGATATAGAAAAAGGTTTGAACACATTGGGGAAAACAATGGACCTCATGGATGATGTGATGAAAAACTCGGACGAGATGATGGAAACCAGCAAAAAGGCTATGGAACTATTAAAAGAATATAGTGAATAAAACATTAATATACAATAAGATATGAGAAGTTCAGTATTATATTTCTTAGGATTTCTGTCATTATGTTCAGCAGAAATCTCAGCACAAAGACAACAGGTTACAGAATTTTACCGTCCGCCATTGGATATACCGATGGAAGGAAAAATTACATACTCGTATATCGTAGGCAAGGATGGCGACAATATTAAGGACGGTCCCCTTTCAATCAAGGCAAGCATTAATAACTTCCAAAGGTATGTACAGCTCCAGAAAATGACAATAAACGGCAACTATAATCTTACCGCTAATTATAAGAACGGAAATATGAATGGTGCCCTGGCCCTCAACTCAAGGACTACCTATACTCATGGCTCACGTTCGCAGGTGGAGAGCTTTACCCTTAACGGAAATTTCAAGGATGGTATTCCTAACGGAAATTTTGTGGCAAACTATGTAACCACCGTTGAAGCCAAAATGAATGTGAACTACAACAACGGAAAGTTAGTAGGGCCGTATATGGTGGACTATTCCACAGCACTGGTTGACCGTGAAGCCATAAAAGGAACTCTGACACAGAGCGGTGAACTGACAGGCAGATGGGATTTCAATTACATAGACGAAAGATTTACTTATACCTTCCTTAAAGGTGTGCGTCTGAGCAGTTCTGGCAAGGACAGCAGCACTCCGCCGGCTCTCGTGGAGAAAGCCAGACAGTTTGCCAATGGAACTATTACGGAAGAGAAACTGCGCGGACAGGGGATAATGGTATTTGAGGACAGTATTGATTTGGGAATCCATACAAACAGAATAATACTGCGTGATAATGTCATCAGTTTCAGGGATTTGCGCGGATGTGATTTCTCTACTCCGAATTTCAAGAAATTCAAATATCTGGAGAAAGTAGAATATCTTACTGACGAAGGGTTTAATTATCTGATAAGTACAATCAGGAACGCAATCGTCCGTAATGAATACAATATAAATGATTTTGGAACTCTTTCATCAAGTAATGATCATTTTGAAAGAGTTATCGGTACAGATGACAAGGGACTAAAATATGTAAAAGCCCAAAATTGGATATATCATCTCACTACTATAGGTGAATTTAAGGGAAAACTTTATGACAAGGTTTATCTGACCAAAGAACAAGCCTCAGCTTTGCCCGGAAAGATAGACGAGATAAAGAGAGAAACAGCTATCGCACTGATGGACTTCCTCAAGATAGCTTATGAAAATGAGTTTGACAGAAAGTTCGGTATAATGAAAAGATTCGATTCTGCTAATCCTACGATAAAAGACATTACGCAGCTGTACGATAATCTTTCAACTGTAAGGATGGATACCCTGCAAACCACTGCAGACAAGGAGTTTATGATTCTTAAGGCGAAAAACGGTGTCTTCTATGTCAAGAAATCGGCAGCTGATGAACTGGAGAATTACAAGACCAAACTCTTGAACCTCTCAAAGGATTATTTCACCAAGTTATATCAGCAGAATATCACGATAGACTACAACGAATCCATTATTGGCAACATAAAGAATCTTGACTCCATTTTGCAATGTCTTAACTATCTGGTCAATAAATCATCCACTTCAATGGCATACAATGATTATGCGTACAAGTATTTCTGCACTGACGGAGTTGAAGACCAGGAATTCTGGAAACTGGAACTTGGCAAGCGAATTAAGAAATTCACAAAAATAACACATATCCGCCTGACCGGAATCGACAATGATACAGTGTATTGTGAATTCACAAAAAAAGGCAAGGAAGTATATCAGACATCTCTAAAGATTAAGGACAACAAGATTTTGGTTACTTCCATAGATTTTGAAGGAGCTAAACTTATCTCCGGCGAATAATCGGGGATGTATAATAGGCGTGTGTTACGGCAGAGGGCAGGAGTGCTCTTCAATGCCGTAACACTTTTCTGTTATCCGAACTTTATCATATTATATATTAGATTTACAATTTTACTACAAAGAATGCTTATACCTTCGTTGTAAATTGATGAACTACACTT
>JAHLFB010000141.1 GCA_018884025.1 Candidatus Phocaeicola faecipullorum | reverse complement strand
AAGGATATTGAAGAATCTTGGATTCTCACCTGAAAGCCTTTCTCTGAGCTCCTTTTCAGAGGAAGGCCTTTTCTTTGCAAACTCTGCAATGAGATGCTTATTCATTACACGAACTGCAGGAACATTGAATCTTCTTGCGATGTTATCACGAGCGATGAAGAGATGCTTTGTATAAACCTTCTCCTCAAAACTCAGCATCTTCCAATTACCGATCTTCTTCCATCCCGGTTCACTCTTCTTAACAGCTGCAGCTTTCTTCATAAGCGCTGCTGCTTTCTTATCAAGATCAGCAGAAGCAACAAGCGGATTCAGCACATCCTCAAGATCTAGAAGATGTGCAACATCCTCCAGAGCATACTCAATCTGAGAATCAGGCAAAGGCCTTATAAGCCAGTTCGACTGCTGGTTCTTTTTCTTGCTTACATCTTTATGAAGACCGAGATACTTCTCCTCCATGGCAATCAGATTACCGGTGAATCCAAGAACCATACCAAGTATCTTGATATCATAGATATTCTCGATCCTCATTCCATATTTCTTATAGACAAGAGAAGCATCTGACTGAGAATCAAACCAGACTTTCTTAACAGGTGAACTAAAGAATAATGATAATCCCTTCTCGCTTACTTCTTTGCTTCTGGGATCAATGATGAAGAAATCCTTTCCATCGAATATCTGAATCAAGCACAGATGCTCACCATAGATATGAAGATTGAATTCTCCTTCAAAATCCACAGCAATGCGCTCTAAGTTTATGAAATGATCAACAGCATCTTTAACCTTAATGTCTGAATCGAGAAGAGAATAATGCATGGAAAAAGTATAGCGAAAATATGAACTTACATCACATGGTATTCCATGAGATAATTACACTATGAAGCAACACATTCACACAATATTAATAATATTATCTATATTTGTTTTCTCTTCATGCTCATTCCTTCCCGGAAATGCATCTGTACCAGAATGGCTTATTGGAAACTGGAATGCATATGATGAAGGCAACCAGCATATAGGAGTTTTTAATATCACAGAAAACAGAATAGAGCTCACTTCATATTATCCAGAATCTCTCATTGAGCCTTATGACCTGCTTGAAGCTGTAAGAAATAGCAATGGATGGACAGAATCGAAGGATGATAGTTATACCCTCTATTATTCTTTTGAGCGGTACTATACCTTCACAGATAATGGCAGTTCTATAATGCTGACTTATGCGAACGAAACTGAAGAGACAAGGATTTCATTAACTCAAATTTAATCATTGACAACCATATTAACCCTGATAAGTCCTGTATATTGCCCAGTAATAAAATTATCCTTAGGAACAGAAAGAGACAAATTCAATGTCACACTACCATATGTACGTCCATTAACAGGAGTATTATTGGCAATAATAGAAATAACATTATCACTGCTAATTGGCTCACTAGGAACACCTTTATCAAAAAGATATAAATCTTTAAATCCGTTAATTTTAGACGAACTCACATGCACTTGATAATTGTAACCTTGCGATACATTTTTAGTGTTACGAAGCATATAGCCAGACGAATCCACAAATGAAAGTTTCAACGAAAAACTGTCACCATACACATCCCAGTATAATGCAACGGATGCTTCCAAATTATCCTTTCCTACAAGATCCTCAACCTTTGTTATTTCACCAAAAGATACCGGATCGGCCTTTTCTATGACTGCATTCGCAGGAAAAGGAATGTCAGCAGGCTCATTGTTAATAAATGATAAAACACTTCGTCCACTTCGAGTAAATTCCATCCAAAAACTAACTGATTCACTTCTTGGAACATCTGCAGCCTGAACAGAAATTACAAAACCAAATATAACTAAAATCAAAAACAAGAAACGTTTCATATCAAGATCTCTCCACTTCTGTTCAAGCTCCCGCAGGTTCAATGGTAATAGTTATTGTTCCGGTAAAAGGTTTTTCAGTAGTTGCCGTAAAAAAACCTGTCGAGCTAGATATCTCCGACTCTGTGATAACAAGTTGAAATGGCAAGCTGTCAAATTTCTTAGTATCTGCTGATATATTCCGGAAAATCAGCTTTCTATTACTATCACAATTCAAAGTACCTACACTATCAGTCCAGGAAACTTGGTTAGTTGTTCCAGCTATGGTCAGCGGTGTAGCTGTTGCATAAATATTTAATTGTTCATTCGTGAAAATCTGATAATAAATATAGTATCGATCAGTTGTGTAATTATTGGATTTTGAATCACGTGTAAATTCAATTAATCCATTTTCAATATCAGCAGGCTTCACTGTCGAGTTCACAGCGCTCGTTGAAAACCCAAAATTTCCGACAATACCAGCAGTGAATGAAACCTGAACAGAATCCTGATACTCCTTAGTCTCACCCAGAACAACATTAAGCACAATAGTAAGAAGAAAGACAAATGTAAAAACCTTTTTCATGTCCTATCTCCTATTCCAATATATTTACACACAACGTTAACGTTGCTTTATAAATTTCTGCAGAAATATCACCATCTCCATCA
This sequence comes from Candidatus Phocaeicola faecipullorum, assembly GCA_018884025.1. Taxonomy (GTDB): domain Bacteria; phylum Bacteroidota; class Bacteroidia; order Bacteroidales; family Bacteroidaceae; genus Phocaeicola; species Phocaeicola faecipullorum. The sequence goes on along the minus strand of JAHLFB010000141.1, from coordinate 9,023 downwards.
GGAGAAATTGTCAATTGAACTGTATCTTCATACTCTGGGAAACCCGTTTCCGGCACAGTGTAAACCATAACGGTTTCAGGCTCGACATAACCGTTCTTATCAAGAGTATGAACTGTTCCTGTCTCCTTTGTATTACTTTTATCTGTCCACGATATCTTCCACGGCATCGTATATCCTGAAGCAGATGTCAATGGGCCACTTGCTTTAAGCTGAAGCTTAAAAGGCTGAATACCGAATATATCCCAATAAACATAAACACGACTAGTCTGTGAAAATTCTACATTCGATGATGAGATGTTTCTTGATAAATCAAACTCTGGTTGCGGATTGATAGACGTCTCTGATTCCGAAAATCCAAAGACATAACGGAAAGAATCAGATGGAACAAGTTTCAGATCAACAGATGGCTTATAATCTGCATAATTCACATTGCCCTCTTCCGGCTGATTAATAGTTACAGAAGACGTTGCCTCTACTGCAGGAAGCACAGAGCTTAATATAACCATCATTAAAATCACGACAAACCAGAATTTCATCCCATCATCCTCATAGAATCCCACCGGGATGACTCCCGGCAGGATGAAAACTATTATTTAACTTCTACACTAAGAACGATATTGGCAGAATAATCATCAACAGTCTTGCCAGCAAAGGAAGCTGTTTGTATTGTCAATGGTGTACTATCAGCTACTGTCTGTATTTTACTTGGAGCCCCCGCTACTGGAGTTAATGAGACAAGCGTAATTGCATGGTCAGATTCATATACATCAGCCGGTTCTGTCGAGAGCGAACCAACATCCTTGTCTTCCGCTTCTATCTCTGTAGCTGTTACCTGCCAGTTAATTGTGTCAGTGTTGTCATCTATAGCACCATTAAGAGCCTCTGCTAAATACATTTTTACAGTAACACTATTATTAGTTGTTAACTTCCAATATGCATGTAAGCCATCTGAAAGACTTCCCTTATCATTTGCAATGTCAAGGTTAATTGAAGAATTTGATGACGTAACCTCAGTATCAACTGAGTCTACCGCATTTGTAGAAAAACCTACTTCAACTCCTGTGTAACCATCTGCACTACTAAGTGGAAGATTAATTGTCACACTTGCTGTTTGTGCTGTCTCTGTTTTTCCTTCAACTTTTACAAACGTACTAGCAAAAAGTGTACCAACAGTTAACAGCATCACAAGTACCACAAGCACCTTTCTCATATCGATTTTCTCCTTTATGTTGTAATTACAACTCTTAAATTCGCAAAATAATCTGAATCAAAAGAAAGATTGGCATATGAACCTGTAGCTATAGTTAAAGTTTCACTACCTTCATATCTACCTTTCCCGCTTTTAAAACCGATATCCACTATATTTGTTTCACCAGAATTTCCTGATGTTGTTTCCGCTTCTGTTATCGATGTATCAAAATATGTTTTCGTCCCATCGCTAGAGGTGACACTCCAATCAAGTTTTTCACTATTCTCGTTCGACCTGATTTTCCCATCTGGCTCAAGTCTTATTACCACGTTGTTATTTGCGGTTATGATATCCCAAGCCAAAGCAACCTCAGCTTTCGCTGTAATCCCTTCTGCTGGCTTTAACTCAATATTGCCATCAGTTAGGAAATCTGCCGACTCCTCTGTTTCCTTGAACCCAACAACCGCTCTCATATAACCCGTTAAATCAAACGAGAACTGAGCGGTAGCATTATTTGCCTCAGAAATAGTCTCGCCAGAATACTCAGGTACAACAGATTTAGGATCTGCTTCTGTCGCAAACAACAGTGCAGAACAGATAAGAATGTTAATCAATAAAAACCTACCTCTCATCACAATCCCTCCACTGTCAGCTTGATTTCTCCAGCGTATTCACCAGCGATATAATCAGTGGCATCAGAAGTAATGAAATGCAGAGGTATGATACCGGACTTAATAAAGGCTGTCGGCTCATATCTATATATGACAACACCTTCACTGCCAGACACGACATCAACAGATTCACCATTCGAACCAGAGAAACTCATTGTGTATTCAAGTGTCTTGTTGTTATTACTTTTCAGGGAAGATCCTTCAATCCAGAAGTTCATATCATCTGAATTGATAATTCTGTAATACATATTGATATTCCCTGTAGCAACACTTGAAGTGGTATCAAAATCCAATGAAAGGTTGTCTGCTTCAGGGATTACCCCATTTATTGGAACGCTTTTCATTTCTGTAAAGCCAAATGAACAAGAAGCGGGCACATCAGTAAGATTCACCCCTACTGTCAAGGCGGAATCTGAAGATAAAGCTGCTACAGCGAATAAGCTAAACAATAATGATAGCAACAGCTTCTTCATTTCACTTACCCTCCAAAACAATATCCAATGTTGCTTCATAAGAACCCGGAATGACTTCTATAAACGGATCCCATTCCATAGCAACATCCAATATTGCAGCCCTTTCTCTAGGACCTGCTGGCGGAATATAAACCTTAGCTTCATTGATACCAACTGTTTCAACTGAAATATCATCTGGAGCATCAACACTCTCTCGAACAGACATCGTTACAGGAATTGCAATCTTTGTGTCATCTGAATCCTTAGCAGCAAAACCATCACTTAAGAAACGTATGGTTACATCATAGGGCTCAGCAGAATTTCCATAATAGAGGACAACAAATTCGAAGCTGTTATTGGTACCACTCAGAACTCCAGCAGAAATCTCTGTATTCTGTATCACAGAATTACTATCTTTCCTTATATCAAGACTGAAGAGAAAATCACCAACCCTTACGGCATTATCAGGAATACGAACACCATACCCTTCTGGAATAACGGCATTCAATTCAAAAGTTTTAGAGTCACTATTGGCAGCAGAAAGAAACGCAGGAATTAAAATAAACATTATTATCAATATCTTTTTCATCTCTTTCTCCTTTTTCAGTCTGATGTCATGACATGTATATAAATCTCACTGGTATATCGCCCAGCAAGCATCCCATCGGGCTTGAGTGCAGTATCCTCAATCTCAACACTGACTGTTCCTTGATATTCGTGATAGTGATGGAATGTATCGCCAAGATATGTATAATCACCGGTAGGAATTCCTAAAATTGTATCTGCCTCAGATTTTGCTTCATGTGGAAGATAAATCCCTCTATTACAGTTAGTAACTATATATCCATCACCACCAGCTATTGGATTAAAATCTGCGGCTTTCGCTTTGCCATCAAACGCAACTTGATTTCCTTTTTTATCCGTTACATATACTTTATAGTTCGCACTATTATAAGAAGTAAGGACATTGCCTGCATTCTTGTGGACAAGTACAAAGCCATTGTTATTTGATGAATAGGGAGTAGGACTAGCAGAAAGAAACATCCAGACATTTTCATTTTCTGGCTCTGACGTCGTATATTCCGGAAAATTCATCATAAATTGAATCTCAGCAACTTCTTCTCCATGCCCCGGTCCGGTATCACCATTATTAAGACTCAACTGAGAGGCCGCTGCCGTTGGCATAATAATAAGACTTGCCGTCGTTTCCTTATATTCAGGATCTATAGTTGATGAATATCCAGCAAATGGAATTGAAATAGAAGTTTCTTTAATTATTTCTCCAGAACAACGCCATTCCCACTTTTCCCCAGTGGTAAAAGAGGGATACCGTTCCTGCATATTTTCATAAATCTCATAAGGCTGAATCCACTTAAGTTGAATCTCTATTGATGATGTATAATCTGCTGAATCTCTTAAAGGATATTCACTATTCTTATAATAAACACCATTATTAGTATATGATTCATATGGAAGTGCAAGTATTAAGTCAAACCATGCATTTGCGTATAAGTCATCACCACCACTTGGCAAGATCAGCTCTGCATTTCGAATATTTTCTATACCGCCAAGTTTTACAAACGAATCAGATGAATGGCCCCCTGGGACCATATTGTCATATTTGCTTATAGCCTTTCTGCGAGAAACATACAGTTCATATGGCCTCTGATAAATATTGCGTTCCTGAGAAACATACATAAAGTCAGTAGAACTTTGAACGGTTATTTCAACAGGAGAAAAAGCTACTTCACCATTTTTTCCAAGAATAACTGAAATATGAGGTTTGTCGTCTCCAAACACACCATTATAGTCTTTTGTTGATAATGTTATTCTATCAGTTGGTACCCCCTCAAGGCCGCCCATAGCCACCATATGTTCATCTCGGTAAATATTGTTATTGTTATTTATATCAATACTCTCAAATGCTATTTGATCATTAAATTCAAGATTTGCACCCGCATTATCTCTTTGTGGATAGTTCGTCGAGCGCATATTAACATTATTTGCCCCACTAAAAGGCATTATATTGATAATAATTTTATCGTACATTCCCCTAAAATTATCGCTGGCCTCTTTATTGGCTAAACTATCAAGATATGGATCCGGAATATACTCTGCCATCACATTGCATATAAGAACAGCAACCATGAATATTACAGAAATTATCTTCTTCATCATTGCCTCCTTATTCATTCACACTCAATGTGATACATACCAATGCTTCATACTGCCCTGCAGGATATTCATCACTTGATGGTGTGACCCCTTGAGAGAATCTGAAAACTATTGTTCCGTCTAAACTACCAAGATAAGCATTTCCAGGAAGTCCTGTTGAAATACTTCCGACAGGCTCGAAAAGGAATGCACCCGTTTTGTATTCTGATGAAATTGTTGCTCCCTCTGGTACGACCTGTGCTGTACCGCTTCCAGCCCCTGCTCCACATGTATTGCTACTGAGATCAAACCAGAAATCCATCTCGGTTGTTCGACCACTGGCAAGAGACATCGTACACTGGAAAGAAAGAATATAAGGAAGTCCAGATGGGGCTTTTGCATCAGTAGCCAGTGCCCCAATATAGTGAAGTTCTTCAGCTTCTACCAAGAGTTCAAATGCGGTATTTGAAATTAGAGACCATTCGGCAATTGTTCTGCCTGCTGTATTTGAATACTGGACCTGACTATCCTCAATATTAAATGGCATACCGATACGATAATTCTCTGACTGCGCAGAAATTGGAGTGATATTAATAGTAGCGAATTCATCACGTCCAGCCTGTATGGAAAACGATCGTGTGAACTCCCAGTTTGGTTCTGCAGAAGCTGCATAAAGGAATATCTGTGATATCAGAAAAACAGCAATTACAAAAACAACTTTCTTCATATCAGTCCCCCACCGTCAAATTTACTGTAACATTCGTATGATATGTTCCTGTTACAGCATTCTCGTACGAAGTCTCATCTATAACAGCAAATACAGCTTCCCTTGCAAGCCATGTTTCATTCATAAGTCCGTTCGTTGTATTGATATTTCCATCAGATACAGTCCAACTAGAACGAAGGACTGCAGAATTGTCATTCTCCGTTTTTCCTGTTTCAATTCCTGCTGTATATGAAAGTTCATAATCTCCAAGCTTCGTTGATACGGTAGTTGTTCCATTTACCGTTGTTGCCGATGTTGAAACAGGATCCGCATTGAATCCAAGACTCTTATTCTGCAGCTCATAATAAGCATCTATATATGATTCTTCCTCTGTTGCAGGAGTTAGCGCAAAAGGCGGAATAGTTATTACAATTTCAAAAGTTCCCTCATAGTTTGATTCGACTCTATAAGAGAAAACCATGCGACCATATGCAATATCACCTGCCCCCATATTTCCAGAAGGTAACGGCCCAACGAGGTCCCCTGCCCCAGACTCGACAAATGGATCAAGATTTATTGTCTGGTTTTCACTCTGAATCGTATTCAGCTGATTTCCATCGGTAATCGAATCAGTAATAAAAAGATTCAAGAAAGGCTCACTCGAAGAATTTACCTTATACGCCTTAATCTTAAGATCATGTGTTTCTGATATTTTTTCAGCAAAAACAGAAAAAGGAATAATCAAGAATACAAACACAAGGAGTATACGTTTAATCATATTGCCTCCTTAATTGACGGATATAGCATCTCCCAGAATGCATCTCCTGTAATAAAGGTTATCTCGCCAGTAAACTCATATGCTGTTTCATATGGTTCTGACACGAGCAGATCATCATTTTTCTGTACTGCTGTACTAAGAAGCTGCACTTCAGAAACATGTTCATCAGCATTAGCAACAGTAAATGAATACAGATACCAATTGCCCTCATAGAAAACATCGAATGCATATGTTCCTGCTTCCAGATCTGACATGACAAATCGTCCATCGGAATCTGTGAAGATATAGAAATCAGAAGCTTCAAGATTCGCGTTTTCTCCCTGGTCATCCATGATGTAAACAGGAGAGGAACCATTCGTCCAGATCATTCCATCTGGCAGCGTAACAACACCCGAAACGGTATAAACATTATTCGCTTCAATGTGGAGAATGTAGCCACCATATTTTCTTTCCGGAATATACACGTTGAAGATATTTGCACCGCTGAATGCATTATCCGCCATGCTGAAAACAGATAGAGATGTGGATCTACTAGACGGAATGTTTTTATAAAAACCTGTATTGAATACAGTTGGTATCTCAATCGTGTCAGAAGAACCAGCTGCCCCAACAGAAAGTGTATTACCTTTAAGAGCTCCCTCCTGCTTAATGAACATGAAGTTTGAAGGTACAACAGAACTAAATGCAATGAATCCATCAGCAAATACAGACGATGTGGAAACTGAAAGGTTGCCTGTTATAGAGTTAAATACATCTGCTGAATCAAGACTTGCGCTTACATTCACATAATTGCCGGAATATGAATAATCTGCATCGAGAGTATAAGACTCAATAGAAGCAGGATTTCTTGTTGCAAGTTCTGCAGAGAACGAATGGCCACCACCGCTTACTCTTGCTGTAGCGGAGATATCGGATGTAGAGGCATTCACAGTCACTGTAGCAGGACTGAATCTCAGAGTTGCTCCTATGCGTCCATTAAGATAAGACACTGATGTACCAACACCACCGATTGAAGCACTTGCAGAGAGATAGAAATTTCTATTAAAGGAGAAAGACATCGTCGCTGATGTATTCCAATTAAAATCAGCGAGTCTCTCGGTGTTCAATGTACCGGAAAGACTAAGGCTCCAGCTGAAAATACCATAGCTTCCAGATAAGCTGGACGAAAGCATGAAGCGATGATTATCATAAACTTCACCAGAGAAAGTCTCATAAGTCAGGCCAAGATTGACTGCACTTATCGGCTGAAAACCAGTAAACACCTGATGACCGATACGAGCATAAAGGCCAGGGAGAAGAAGTCGGCCTTTTTCATCGCTTTCTTCAGTAACGTTGAAATTGTATCTGGTCGTTCCAAGCGTATTTGCATGAGTGAATTCAAGAGCGAACTTACCACCAGGCCTAAAAGCGGACTCAGCTCCAGCCTGATTCTGCAGAGCTAGAGCTGCATCCATCGTAAGACTCTGAGTAAGTCCGGCTCTTATGTTTCCGGAAATAACAATATTTCTCCAATCGTATTCAAGGCTCCGATTTCTACCCAGCGACAGGCGGACTGATCCTGGAACCTGATATGATGAATCACTGACAATATTTCTTCCGGTAGCAATAGCGCCACCAAAGAAGATTTCACCTGGAGCCAGCAGAGAACTTGAATATGAAAGCTGGATATCCTGTTCATAAGAAGGAGAACCATCTGTCGGAGTAACTGTAATCTTTATAAGATTTGCTCCTGTATAAAGGACAAAATCCTGAAGTCTATAATTACCAGGCTGGAGCGTTCTTCTGAAAATCTCCCTTCCCTCATTCTGGATTACGACTTCTGATTCCTTCTCGATTGTTATAACACGTTCAATATGGCTCTTGCGCTTTGCATCCACTGGTCCATATGAAATATTTTTCTCGAACTTTATACCAATATCAGAACCTGCAGGAGAAAGAAGCTGTGGTGACACATTGCCCCATGAAAGACGAATCATTGAGTCCTCGAAATCATAATGGAAACTATAAGAGCCCATACTGAAATCGAAATAATCAGTTCCAAATCTCATTGAGTAATTAAAATCAAGATAGACGCCAAAAAGTCTTGCCGTATTCGAAGACGAGAAAGTGAATCTGAGAGAATCCGAGAACCTGTTAATAGGATTCAAAGTAAAACTACTACTAAGTGAATAACGTGAGGTAAGAAGGAACTTTGCAGGATCCAGAAGAATAGCATCACCGACAGGTGGTCTTGTTCCAAACCTACTTGAAGAACTCCTGACACTGATAACCTGTACGGGCATATCCTCGGTAGAGAAATCAAGTTCAACGACATACCCGATGGTATCGACAGAAGCTGTGACTCCAGCAGCATTAAAGTCTTCAATTGAAATGAAATCACCTCTATTGGAGAATATGCGGCTTTCAGCCTCATCCGTAATCGTATCTCCGATATAATTCCGGATTTCCTGCGTTACGAGTTCTGTTACACCATTCGTAATATATACAGTGATATCACCGACTTCATTTCCGTTAACAAAAAGTGTCATGTAATATTCACCATCAAGAAGAGTAAGCTCATCCTCTCCGGCAATAAAGAATGAAGACCAGAAGTCATCATAATGCTCTTGGCTTGTCATATCCCGAGGAACACCAACCTCTTCAATGGAATCACTATTAATCGTTGTTGATTCTTCTACTACAGACTCTTCAATCTGAATCTCAGTCTCAGCATCTGCTCCTCCAATGATTACAGGAACAACAGGTATTTCATCTTTCTTCACTTCATCAATACTTGCTTCGATGAAGATGGGTGTATCTGGGATTGCTACAGGATCTTTTTCTACAGCTTCTATAGAAGACTCTATAAACACAGGAGCTGAAGGAATCTCATCTTCTATGCTCCTTATCATTGAGCCAATGAATATAGGATCATCAGGTATTAAAGCTGCACTCTCAGATGATGCATTATCAGAATCGATAACTGCAGTAGTCTCTGAAGAATCTCTTGGGGATTTTTCATCCTGAAGGGATATTTCGTCTGAAGGCTCTTCAGAGACTGGGTGGGGTGATGAATCATCGATTCTTACTGTCC
>JAHLFB010000140.1 GCA_018884025.1 Candidatus Phocaeicola faecipullorum | reverse complement strand
CCGGAAATCCAGTCCGTCTTATCTATCAATGACGAAGAAATCTATATGATAGAGTCATTGCAAAGAACAGACCGGTGGAGGGAGTTCTTCATCAAGATGTCAAATGATGCATTCATTTTCAGGAATGAGGTTTCGGACTTTGCAGCAGTGGCTTTTGATTCAAAACAGGCGACTGTAGTCAGGATTAAGCAATTATTCAAAGAAACAGGCTCGACCTATACGGCCATAAACTTATATTTGGAAGAAAGGAGAAAGCAATATGGATGACGCGACAGCAGGATTAACGGAGTTGTTAAACTACAGCACTGACATGAACACAAGCATGAACAGTGCAGCCCCTAGTATAGCGGGTGCATTATTAGGCATTGCCCTGATCTTTGTAGTATGGGCTTTGTCCACAAAAAAGCAAAATGCACGTACATACCTGATAGCATGGGTTGTATGTGTAATATTTACTATCACATTTATCATCTAAGCTTATGAAGAGGATATTAGGAATGCTCATCGTCACGACAGCCATGCTGTTTGTCAGCACAGGGAAAGCGGATGCCCAGTGGGTAGTGCATGATCCCGGACATACCTTACTTAATTCTACCGAGTGGTACACCAACGTAAAGAAATGGATTGAACAGATTAAGGAGATGGAAGCAGCCCAGAAACTGAGGGAAGGTTTGCAGAACATCGACAAAATGAAGGAGCTGAAATCATTGAAGGAGCTTGCAGACCTGTTGGATGACGTTGCCTGCCTGAGCCAAGATTACAGCTTTTACATGAACGTAGGTTCCAATTACCACTGTTTGAAGTTCCTTAACTTCCAAAGAGTAACGGTCAACCTCAGTGTCAGTACCGACCTTCTGATGAAGGTGGCAACGGTTACCAGCTATTTCTCGATGAACTCGGAGGGAAGAATCTCCTTTATCGAACAGGTAAAGGAATCTGTGGAAAAGGCTGCTGATGAAATGAGGGAGTTTAACGAAGCAGTGAGAAGCACTGTCATTTATAAATCAATGAAAGGACACAACCGAAAAACCTATTATCAAGGTCGCCTTTCAGCCTATACAAGATATACCAACTAAGCCTATGAACCAAGACAATTTTTTGTGGGGACTCCAGATTACAGACGGACTCACAATGGAGTTAGTATCCAAGATGACAGTTATCGCATTCGGAGTTGCAGTCATCTGTTTTATTTGCAATCTGGCTTATAACTATCTGTACCACGGAGCCAGTCAGTTGTTGACTTCAAATGAAGACAGGTTCCCGGACATGATGGAAATAGGACGCTGTCTTGTACTGTTTTTCTGCCTGACAATGTATAAGCCAATCGCACAGACCATTGTCGGCACAATGGAAGTGATCAATGAAGCCACATCGCTATCCTCTGAGAGAGCCAATGAATTTGCCCAGTTTATGGCTAAGGCAAGCAATGACCAGGGTGAAATGATTGCAGAATATGAGACCAATTCACTTGAAGCGGAGGTCGCAGCCGGGGAGGACACAACTGGCGCCATGCAGCATGAGCTTGACAAGAAAGCGGAAGAGGATGAGACAACAGGTCTGAGAGCCAGTATAGAGAAAATTGTCACTATCCTCAATCCTGCAAACCTTGTTGCACTTGTGATACATGCTGCGGCGGCATTAATTGTCGGGGTTATACAAATCATCATTTTAGGGTTAGGCGTTGTCATTGTAAAGATTTTGGTCATACTCGGGCCGTTTGTCTTTGCATTCAGCATGCTGCCTGTATTCCAGAAGCAACTCTCCGTATGGTTCGGTACACTTTGTTCTTCGTGTATGGTATTCACTGTGATAAACATACTCAATCAGATTATGTGGCAAACTTTAAAGGCACTATGCGAATCACCGGCCGACTTGGTTGACATGGCAACACAACAGTTACAATATCTTGGCATGGATCTGGCTCTTATCGGTGCTTATTGCAGCTGCTTCTGGCTTTCGTCAAAGATTGTCGGACACAGCGATGCCGGGAAGATTATCTCTAAGGTCATGTCAATAGCTACAACGGCAGCCACAATCGCCTTGCTTGGCGGTGCCGGTGCAGCAGCCAAGGCAACAAACGTAGGTGCCGCGGCATCAATTGGAGGAAGTATAATCGATGATAAAAAATAACCGATATGGACTTGATGAAATTTAAAGGAGTAGACAATGCTGTAAAAATGACTATAAGACTGTCAATAGGCTACTGTGTCATTCTTACGATAGCTTTTATCACATGCATCATCTATCAGACCATAAAGCTGGAGAAAGCTTATAGCCAGGCATTGGTCATTGACAAAAATGGAGAAGTATATAAGGCAAGCGGTATGCCTGCATCAAATATGAGAAGGTTTGAATACATAAACCATGTCAAGACCTTTGTAGGCAAATGGTATGCATTCGACGAGAACACCTATGAGGGAAATATCGCAAGTGCCCTGAACCTTATAGGGAACAAAGGGAAAGAGCTTTTGAACGAATACAATGATGTGAATATGCTCAATTCCCTTGTTCAGAAAAACATCAGATACGGGGTGTCTATTGACGAGATAACCATTGATATGGGAACTATTCCGGTAACCGGAAAAATCCTTTTCACGCAGACTGGATATAGAGCCAGAGGCAAGGTTTCAAGAAAAGTGGAAGCAGAATTCTCCATCTATGATGTATCAAGAAGTGAGGAAAATGCCCACGGGGCAAAGATAGAGGATTGGATAGTGCATTATTCAGCACCTATTGAAGACAACCAGGAAGAATATAATAACCAACCAGAAAATTCGGATGAACATGAAAACTAACAATTTTTTGAAAGACAAGAACAAGCTTCTGATGATTGTACCTATCGTATTAGGAGGCTTATTCCTCTATGTATTCTTTGTCCATGACGCATCTTCTAAGGAAGCTGTTGAAAACGAGAAAGAGAATCAGAATGTGTTGCTGGAACCTGATTCAGAAGCAAAGGACAAGGCTCTCAATAAAGTTGAAGCCTATAAGCAGGATGAAAGAGAAGAAAGGGAGAAACAGAAAATCATGGATGAATCACAGGTAAGAGGTTCAGATTTCTATTTCGACCTTCAGAACAGGAATGAGAAATATGACCAAGCAACGCTGGAAAAAATAAGGAAAATGAAAAGAGACCCGTATTCGGATGTGATGGGTGAGTATGGCAGCAGTGACAGTCATCTTTCGGAGCAGTTGGAAAAACAGCTTGCCAGCATTGAAGATGAAGAAGAACTGAAAGAGATAATCAGAGAAGCAAGGAAAAACGCAGAAATCCGCAAGGAACTGGAGAGGAGCAATGCCTATAGACAAAAGATTTATAAAAGGATTATAGGTGATGATCAGGGAAAGGGAAAAGCGGAAAATCCCCTTAAGCTCCAACCGGGCAGTGCAATAGACAGCCTTGTGAACAATCAACCAATCTATATAGCTGAGAATGGTAAAAGAGCAAGGAGACAACAGGCAAGTATGCCAAGCAGCAACACCTTATTCAAGGCCTGCATCCATGGTGACCAGACAGTCGTCACCGGAAGTACGGTAAGAATGCGTATGCTGGAAGATGCCGTTGTCTGTGGCATGAAGATACCTGCCAACACTCTATTTTACGGTGTGGCGACATTAGGAGCCAACCGGCTGGAAGTGGTGGTAAACAACCTGAAAGTTGGGAACACCATCAGTCCTGTCTCCTTCGTCATCTTTGACAATGACGCTATGGAGGGCTTGAACTTGCCTAACAACATGAAGGCACAGGCGGCTAAAAGGATGCAGCAGGGACTTGTCCAGAATATTGACATGCCTCTTGCCTCCATAGGGACTATGACAAGTGAGATAACCAGTGCCGTAAATGCAACGACTCAGATAGCGAAACAGATATTGAACATGAAGCTTTCGCAAGTCAAGGTCCACCTGAAGAGCAATTATCAGATGTATATACAGGAAGAGACAAAAGAATCAAAACTGAAACGCAAGGCCGTTCAGGAAGAATTGCAGAGGCTATATGCAGAGCTTGAAAAGAACAGCAATGACAATCAGCCACATCCTTTGGAAACATTAATTGACAAGCTATGATTTTGAATATATTGAATTATCTAATTGTTATAGCAGCCCTTTTTTTCGGTTACAGAATTTATCTGTCAAGAAAAGGGGGGAAGAGGTTTACGGAAATAAAGCCACTACTGGTCTCATTTTTAGCCTGCATTGTTTTATTATGGGCGATAACAGTATTCACCGCATTTTATAATTGAAAGTTATGAGAAGGATATATTTTTTTATAGTTCTATGTGTGACCACATTCGGTATAAAGGCACAGAGTCCCGAACAGGAAAGCATCAAAGCCAAGAATATCTACATTTCATTTGATTTTGTGAAACATCTGGTATTCCAGGTACAGGTATCAGACATTGAGGTAGGAGAGAAAGAGCTTATTTCGGCGGAAAGGGTAGAAGAAGCCCCTCACGTTGTCAGATTATGCGCACAGAGTGAAGACTTTGAAAAAGAGACAAACGTAACCGTCGTATGTATTGACGGAAGTGTCTATACCTATCATGTGAAATATATAGCAAACGGTCTTGCCGATCCGTCCCCGAATATCTATGAGGATAACGGTAAATGGGTTCATAACGACTATCAGGCAGATGTCAGTGATATGCACGTTGCCGAATTTTTCTTCCCGTCGGACATTATATACGGGACACAAGGTAACGAGATGTCCTTTACATTGCAGACTTATAACAATCAGCTGAAAGTTTCGACAGCGAAGGATGCCGTTGAGAACTCGAATCTTTTTGTCATTGACAAGAACATGAATACATACAGCATTGTCATCCAGAGGAACGAAACTTCGGTCTTCACTTATAACTATGATGACAAGCGGGAATATACGGCCCATATCGATGTGAACAGTGAGGTGATGGATAAATGCCTCCAAGAATTGAGGACAAAGAAAAGGAACATATACAGTGTTGGCGAGGTAAAGAACAAGTTTGAATTATCAATGTCAAACCTGTATGTACATGAAGACTTCATGTTTTTCATCTTTGACCTGAAAAATAAGTCATATATAGACTATGACATTGAGTTTGTAAAATGTTTTCAAAGAGACATCAAAAAAAGCAAGAACGCCATACAACAGGAAACAACCATTGAACCAATATACACCAAAGATTTTGAAGCAAAGATAAAGGGAAAGAGCGCCAACAGGCTTGTGTTGGGATTTAACAAGTTCACAATCCCAGACAATAAAATCTTTGAAATAGAACTGTATGAAAAAGGTGGTGGCCGACACATGAAACTGGCTGTTGAGAACAAGTATATTATCAGGGCAGAACCTTTATTCGGGAAATGATATGAAACTGAAAGAAGCTTATGAGAACTATTCCTATAACAATATAGGGCAGTTCAGAGCCTTGTCGGAAACACTAGGCTATAAGACCGAATACCATGACGGAAGCTATCGCTTTCACAAAGAGGGTGACAGCATCACACTTACCATGGAAGAAATCAGGTCAAAAGCAAAGGAAAACCGCAATGACCGGCGGACGGAGGAGTCTAAGGAAAAGGTTTGTTCATTCTTTGACAAGAACAGGGCGAATGACCCTTCATACATCAAGGAGCTGAGAAACAAAGGTATCAGTGTGGTACGGTGGAATGACATAAAGGGAGAGAACAAGGACGGGGTCACAATCATAGACCACAACCGTAAAGTATGTTATACCGGTCAGGAACTATACGAATATGCGCATAACACCGGCAACCTGCTGGATGGTAAAGGGACAAAACTGGAGAAGGGCATAATGTCCGACCTTATGGATATAGGCGAAAAAAAGGGAAAGTTGCGCATGAGCGAGAACGGCATTTCCGTCTTTTACCGCAAGGAAACCCTAACCATTCCCGACAGGATGTTGGGGCACAAACTTAACAAGACAGAGAAAGAACGTCTGCTTCATGGTGATATAGTCCCCCTAGATACAAAAAAAGGTACAATCATGCTTCAGGTTGACAAAGATTTAAATTCGGTAATCGTAAGGTCAAACAAGGAAATAAAAATCCCGAATGTGATTGGAAAGACCAACGAATATGAAGGATACAAGCTGACTAAAGCGGACAAATATCTGCTTGCCAACGGGCATACTTTAGAGAGTAAGCTCATGCACAGTAAAGACGGATACATCCTAGCAGACATTTCCCTCACTGATGACAAGAAAGGGATTCAGTTCTCAAACATACAGAGCATTACGGAAGGTAAGGCTCATGAACTGATAAAGGAAATGAGGCCGAAACTTGAAGTTGCTGACCCTGCCATGGGAAACAGGATATCATCCGGTAAAGAGCGTGATATGGACAGTGAATTTAAGGAAGCGGTCGGCAGCAGGGATTTTGAAAAGATAGACAAACTCAGAGAGGAAGGTTACAAGCCAAGTGAGGAATACATAAGAGGCATAGGCAAAGAGCTGAACCTGAGTGACAATGAAATGAAAGAAATCCAAAATGTGTTCCACGTTAAGCCGGATGAACTGGGCGAGCGACAGAAGCAGGCCGCAAGACTATTGGAAGCCGCCTCTACAAGCAAATTCAGAGTCATCCAGGATATTCAAAAGAGCGGATATAAGATAACACAAAGCGATATAAAAGCCATGAGAGAAAACGGAGTACAGGAAAATACCCTCATCGCCGTCCAGAAGATATTCGGTTTGGAGAACAAAGGCAAGACATTAGGTGATGTGAAACTGGCAAGCAGTCCGAAACCTGACAAGACAAAAGAGATGGCCAGACCCATTGCCAATACGGTAAACAAGATGTTCAACGATTTATAAATATATAATTATGGACTATAACGAACTGGTACAGAAAAGGCAGGAAGGTATCATCGACGACCTGGAATTTCTGCTCGCTCAGGAAGAGCTGGCTGAACTATATCTTGAAGACATGAAGTCAAGAGGTGAAAAGCCCAATAATGAGAATGCCGTCAGATGGCTATGTGAATATGAGAATAACCATTTATACGAACAGCTATGAAGGAAGATTCAGCAGGAGACAAGGCATTGAAGCAATTTGCAGACCTTATGATACAGAAAATCAAAGAGGTTGAACATGATTGGAAAAAGCCATGGTTCTCTCCAGAAAGTGGAGGAGGGATGCCACAAAACATCGAAGGTAGAATATATAACGGGATAAACCTCTTCATGCTATACCTTCTTTCGGAAAGAATGGGTTACAGCACACCATTGTATATGACATTCATGCAGGCAAAGGAGGCTGGGGCTTCAATCATGAAAGGAGAAAAATCGTTCCCTGTGATTTACTGGAACTTTTCAGTAAAGGACAAAAACGGGAACAAGATAAACATTGAGGACTATAGGAAGCTGTCAGAAGAGGAGAAAAAGGAATATAAGGTGACACCATATATGAAGACCTATAATGTATTCAATGTTTCTCAGACAAACTATCCGGAAGTCCAACCCGAAAAATGGGAAAAGCTGAGGTCACAGTTCGCTGCACCGGCTCTTAAGGATGAACAAGGCATGTACACCATGCCGTTGCTCGATGCGCTTATCAGAGAAAGACAATGGATATGTCCGATATATCCGAGAGAAAGCGACAGTGCATATTACAGGCGTGGTGAAGGATGCCATATAATTGTTCCGCTCAAGGGGCAGTTTGATACCGGTGAATCCTTTTACTCAACGTTGCTGCATGAGATGGCACATTCAACCGGTGAAACAGGTTATCTGGAAAGGGAAAAAGGAGAAGTCTTCGGAGATTCCAAATATGCTAAGGAAGAACTGATTGCAGAGCTTACTTCAGCAGCCTGTGGTAAAACAATGGGTATATCTACCTGCATCAGGGAGGAAAACGCGATGTACCTGAAGAGCTGGCTATTGGCATTGAGTCAAGATCCGAAGTTCATCTATACCATTCTGTCAGATGTAGCCAAGGCAAGTGCCATGATACAGGAGAAGGTTTACGGAATGGAACCTAAACTGAGCAACGATGAAAAGTTCTTATTGGCTGCAAGTCAAGGGAATGAGGATAAGCTGGAACAGTTGAAAGATGCAGGATATAGTCCTTCGTTGCTTATGATAGACAGGCTAAATGCCAATGTAAGCAACGATGAAGGCAAGAAGGCTGTAAGCAAGGTTTTTGGAATAGATTACGATACAAACCAAACAGCAGAAATGAGTAAGGGGACGGTCAAGTCCGCTGAAGTAACAATGAATATTTAACCCTAAAACTAAAAAATTATGTTTACAGGACAATTAATCGGTTATGTAGGTGCAGATGCACGTGCGAACAAAAGTGGTAAAGGATTTTATTTTCATGTGTCTTCAAAGTTCAAAGGGGCAGGAGATACGGAAGACAAGACACTTTGGGTAACATGCTTTGTTAACTTTGAAACAAGGATCATGGAATACATCAAAAAAGGCACACAGGTATATGTGACCGGTGATCTGTTTATTGATGTGTTCAAGAAAGAGGACGGAAGCTGTATGCCTTCAGTAAGTATGAACGTAAACCGTGTAGAATTACTCGGTAAGAGCGAGAAGAAAGAAGAGACTAACGCATAAAGAGTGGATTATGGAAAAAGAGAAGAAAGACTTGTCATTCATCCTGATACTGCTATCTACTCTGATAGGCATAGCTGTACTATTT
>JAHLFB010000016.1 GCA_018884025.1 Candidatus Phocaeicola faecipullorum | reverse complement strand
AACTGGCGTGCCCTGGAGCGCTTCATCGCGGGACATCCGGAGATAAAGGCGTATTTCCACGGCGACTGCAACTACAATGAGTTCTACACCTGGCACGGGGTGGACAGCACCGTCGCCCTGCCGGTCATCAGGGTGGATTCTCCCATGAAGGGGGAGTTTTCGGCGCAGCACGAGACCCTGCTCTCGTACATAGTGGTAGTACTGGACACCGCGACAGGCCGTCTCACCGCCCGCGAATGTCTGTGGAACACTGACGGCGGCGCCTCCCTTGTCTGGGGTTCCTCCGTCACTCTCCTCTATTAATCGGCTGCTGTTCAACGCCGCTGACAAAACGGTTGTCAGATGCGAGAGAAAGGTTGTATAGATACAACCATATTGAAAACTTTTTGTATATTCGCATCGTTGATAATAAATGTTCAGGCGTATGAAATACCTAAATATCAAGAAAGCATTGGCTGCGTGGCAGGAGTTGCAACCGTTATCCGAGAAGGATAGAGAAAGGCTTAGCCGTCGTTTTACAGTGGACTTCAACTACAACAGCAACCATATTGAGGGTAATACACTGACCTATGGTCAAACGGAAATTTTGTTGCTCTTTGGTAAAGTGATTGGAGAGGCAGATGTGCGTGATGTGCAGGAGATGGCAGCAAGTAACGTTGGCCTTCGTATGATGACTGAGGAAGCGAGATTGAAAGAAACTCCTTTGACTCAGAATTTTATCAGAACTTTACACAAGACTCTGCTTCGTGAAGATTACACGGTATATCATAATCTTCCTGGAGGGGCGCAGACAAGTTATGTAATACACGCCGGTCAGTATAAGGGAAGACCCAATAGTGTCATTACACGATACGGTGATAGGTTTGAGTATGCTTCGCCAGAAGAAACACCCGGCCTGATGGCTGACTTGGTGGATTGGTATAACAAGGCGGAGCAAGAAAGAAAACTCTCTCCTGTGGAGTTGGCTGCGTTATTTCATTACCGCTATATACGCATACACCCCTTTGAGGATGGGAATGGCCGTATTGCCCGGCTGATGGTAAACTTTATTCTGACTCGCCATAATTATCCGATGGTCGTTGTTCGCAGTCGCAAGAAGAGTGAATATCTGGAGGCTCTGCATCAAGCCGATCTTGAAGTCGGCCCAGCCCCTTGTGATGGCGCTCACGCAGAGATTAAGGATATTCGTCCATTTTTGAAATATTTCAACAATCTGGTTGCAACAGAGGTTTATAACGATGTGTTGTTTGTAAGCGAAAAGAATGAGAATGTGTGGTGGTATGATGGAGAACGCATAGCATTCCGAACTCCCAATTATACAAAGATTCTGAATGCTATGCGAACAGAGCCTACACTTACTTTGGCTGATATGAAAGAAATCACAGGCATCAGCATCGCAGCCATTCAGAAACTGCTCGATCAACTCATACGGAAAAAATACGTTGAGCGAGGCGAGAAGGATGGCAGCTGGAGAGTGTTTGTGACGCAGTAACAATTGGTGTCCTTGCTGTCATATTTGCTATATTTGCAGAATAATTCAACCAATCTCCAATAGTATGGCAATACCTGTCAATATCGAAGACCTGCTGAACAAACGCAAGATAGAGTCGAACCGCATAGAGTTCAAAAAGGGATGGAATCCTGATAGAATCTATCGGACGATATGTGCCTTTGCCAATGACTTTGACAATATTGGCGGAGGATATATCGTTGTGGGGATAGAGGAAGAGGAGCGGACAGGAATTGCCAAAAGACCTGTCATCGGTCTGCCGATTGAGGAACTGGACGGTATTCAAAAAGACATGATAGGGTACAACAACAAGATAGATCCGTATTATATGCCCCGCATTGATGTCCAGGAAGTTGATGGGAAGAATGTCCTTGTGATATGGGCTCCGGCCGGGGTTAACCGCCCGTATAATGTAAGGGAGCGCGTAACTGCCAAACAGTCTCCAGGCAAATGGTATGTGCGCAACGGTACAAGTACTATAGAAGCAAAGGGAGAGGTGCTTGACGAGCTCAGGGAGATGGCCAATAGGACGCCTTTTGATGAAAGAGGAAATGAGCGGATTGAGATTTCGGATATATCTCCGGCATTGGTTCTGGATTATCTTCAGACGGTGGGCAGCCGTCTGGCAAATGATTTTGAAAACAAGCCATTTGGGGAAATACTGGAGCAGATGGACTTGCTGACGGGGCCAAGCGAGCATCAAAAGGTCAAGAATGTCGCAGCGATGATGTTCTGCAAGAATCCTGCGAAATTCTTCCCTACGACTCAAGTGGATATCGTCATATTTCCGGAAGGATGCGTAAAGAATCCCAACAATATGATAGAGGTGCCGAAAATAGTCGGTCCTGTCCCGGAAATGATCAAGCAGGCGTTGGATTATATCCGGACGAATGTTATCAAGAAGAGAATTATCAAACCAAAGGACAAGGCAGAATCAATCACATTCTTCAATTATCCGTATCAGGCTGTAGAGGAAGCGGTTGTCAATGCACTTTATCATAGGGATTATCAGGAAAGGGAACCGGTAGAGATCACTATCGAACCAAACCAGATCTCCATTCTCAGTTATGCAGGACCTGACCGCTCAATCAGTCTGGATGCCATTCACAAAGCCGAGCATCTGAAATCCCGCCGCTACCGCAACCGCCGTCTGGGCGACTACCTGAAGGAACTCCAGTTGTCAGAAGGCCGTGCAACAGGTATTCCTACCATCCAGGACGAATTACGCAAGAATGGTTCGGAGCCTGCAAGGATTGAAACTGATGAGGACAGGACATATTTCCTGATTGAGATTCCTTGCAGGGACGGATTTGAAAATGCGAATGAGCCGTTAAATGAGCCGTTAAACGAACCATTAAATGATAAAGAAATATTGATTCTTAAAGAAATATCAAATAGACAACCTGTTAACAGGAAATCGCTTACCCAATTTACCGGAATACCTGTATCAACGGTTACAAGAATCATTTCGAAGTTATCTAATGAGCCATTGGCCTTGATTGTACGGCAAGGAGCTAAAAAAGATGGTGGATATATATTGACTGAGAAAGGAAGTGAATTTCTAATGCGATAAACATTATAATAAATGAAAACATTCAACAATAGCATAAGTCCAATTCTGAATAATCCGTATGAGGAACCAAAGTATCATTATGGTGCAACTCTTGATGGGAATCTTGATTATTCGGCAGTATTGGAGGGAAGAAGACCGTATGCGGCGAATCTTACCGTAATACCGAATGTGTCTCTTGTCAAATCATTGTTTTCAGCAGAGGATATTCCTGAAGATGATAAGAATGCCAATTTTATAAATGGAATTAGGCAGGTCGTTAAAGAGTGGAGAGAACATGGCTATCCGAAGGTGACTCGTACATCACATGACCTGTTGACTTATTGGTTCTTGAATCCTGAAAGAGAACTTAATAAATCTCTTTTCTTTTGTCAGCGGGAAGCGGTGGAAACTGCCATATATCTGAATGAAGTAGCTCCTCGTGATCCGAATCTGGGGAGAAGTATTCTTCATGAGCTGGATATGCGTAGGGAAACTATATCCGACAACTATGAGGATATCCTGCCACGCACGGCATTTAAGATGGCAACAGGTACAGGAAAAACGGTGGTGATGGCTATGCTCATTTTGTATCACTATATCAATAAGAAAGAAAATCCGCAAGATACTCGCTTCGCAGACCATTTCCTGATTGTTGCTCCGGGTATTACCATCCGTGACCGTCTTGGGGTATTATATATAGATGAATCCGGAAAGTCAAGCTATGACAAATTGGATTATTACCATCAACGTGAACTTATACCTGAAAAGTATGTCCGGTTACTTGGAGGCCTTAACTCAGTTATCACTATTACCAATTACCACCAATTCGAGCCTAAGGTTTACACAGGTAAAAAATCAAGTCCTTTTGATGGGAAGCTCAAATATGAGGATGGTGAAATGGTCAAGCAAAAGGATAAAGAGGAATTTTCATCTGTTCTTTCCAGGATGCTTGGCAAAAACATGAAAGGCAAGCGTATCGTCGTAATTAATGATGAAGCCCATCATTGCTATCTTCCTAAAGGCTCTGATTCAAAAAGGAAATCTGAAGAAGAACAAGAAACAGACGAAGAGAACAAAAAGGCCATGGTTTGGTATGAGGGCTTGCGCCAGATGAAGCGACTTGGCTATAAGGTTCAGGTGGTATATGACCTTTCTGCCACGCCTTATTATCTGAAAGGTTCTGGTTATGTTCCATATTCGTTGTTCCCATGGGTGGTAAGTGATTTCGGTCTTGTTGATGCCATTGAGAGCGGCCTTGTTAAAATACCTTTCTTGCCTGCAATGGATTCTTCCCACGACTTAGACGGGCCTAAACTGCGTAATATCTATCAGCACATCAGTAAGGAACTTCCCAAGAAAGGACAGAAAAAGGTGAAAAAGGAAGCAAAGGCCAACGGAGAGGAGCTGCCTGTGGGTGAGAAAGCTCCTAACCTTCCATCATTGCTCAATCTTGCCCTTGAACAGTTTGTCAAGGACTATGAGGATTATGACAAAGGTATGAGACAGGATAATGAGGCAGTAAGAAATCTTTTTACCGCGCCTCCTGTGTTTATTGTCGTATGCAACAACACGACGGTTTCAAAAGAAGTGTTTAAGTATATGGCTGGTTATGAGACGGTAGATAGTGAAGGCAATCCTGTATATATAGACGGGCATTTTGAAATTTTCTCCAATTACAGAAACGGCATGCCGGTAAAACGGCAGCCTTCACTTCTTATTGACAGTATCTCCATTGATGAAGCCGGGGCAGTTGTAGATGAAGAGTTTAAGAAGGTTTTTGCGGATGAGATACAGCAGTTCAAAAAGGAATATGCCATATTGCATGGTTCAGGGAGTGCCGATTCTCTTTCTGACGGGGATATCTTGAGAGAGGTGGTCAACAGTGTCGGCAAGCAGGGAAAACTGGGGCAGGATATTCGGTTGGTTGTTTCGGTTTCCATGCTTACAGAGGGATGGGATGCTAATACCGTGACGCATATTTGCGGTGTCCGTGCTTTCGGCTCACAACTCCTTTGTGAGCAGGTTGCCGGGCGAGCGTTGCGTCGCCAGAACTATGACCTTGTCCCATACGACAAGAACGGAACGGAGATTGAACAGAAGAACCTGAAACGGTATAAGAAAGAAAACATCGTCTGGAAGTTTCCTCCCGAATATGCCCATATCATTGGGGTGCCGTTCAAGACATTCAAAGGCGGCGGGGCAGGAACCCCGCCGCCACAAAAGCCCAAGATTGTCATCAGGGCACTGGATGAAAGGAAAGAATTGGAAATCCAGTTCCCAAATATAGTGGGCTACCGCAGTGAGAACCTGATGGGGCATATAGAAGCCAACTATACCGGTGAGCCTAAATTCAAGCTCAATTTTACACTGATTCCCGAAGAGACGATTTTGTCCACTCCTGTAGGCGAGGATATCAAGGTCTTGAAAAAAGATTACCGTGAACTACGCGATGCACAAGTCGTTTATGTCCTCACGCAAAGATTGATTCAGCAATATTATACGGATCATGAGAAAGGCCGTGAGTTCCAGCTGTTCGGCCAGTTGAAGCGGATTGTTGAAAAATGGTATGACTCCCAGGTGGAGATTATTGGTGGCGATGGTTCTCGGGAAATAAGGCGGTTGGTTGTCTTCTGGAATCAGAAAGAAACATCTACATCCATTTATGAAGGAATAAGGCGGGCCAATACAGACAAGGAGAAGATAAAGGCCATTTTAAACTACTATAACCCTACGGGAAGTACACGATACGTGTTTGGAGCCACTTCAAAAGAAGTTTATCCTACGGTAAAAAGTCATGTGAATTTTTTGGTGGCGGATACGGATTCTTGGGAACAAATTGCAGCCAAGACATTGGAAGAGTTGCCGCAGGTGGTAAGTTATGTAAAGAACCATTTTCTCGACTTCAAGATTCCATATCTGGTGGGGGCTGTGGAGCATTCGTATGTGCCCGACTTCATAGCGGTGGTAAAAACGGGAAGCGGCAAAGAAGTGAATCTTCTCATTGAAATTTCAGGCATGTCTAACGACCGGTTGGGGAATAAAGACTTCAAGCGGAAGTATGTCAAAGAGTATTGGCTCCCTGCCGCAAACAATCTTGGCTCATACGGCATCTGGGATTTCGTGGAGGTTTCGGACATCGACAACATCAAATCAATATTAATCCATAAAATCAACTCATTGTGAACAATAAAAACAACAACATATATCCCGTAGGAGCTATCAAGCACGATAAGGAGCACCGTGCATCTATTCCCACGACTGAACTTGCCGGAGAAGAGTCTTTTGTGGCGGAAACCATGTCGCCCGAAGGTCAATACAAGCAATTTAAGCATGATTTTGACCGTGGGCGCGACCCGGAGCTTTATTGGTTGGGCAAATATGAGAATGACGACGAGGCGACTCAGTCGCCGGACTTGAAGGTGGATACCCGCTCTCTGTATCGCCATGAGGAAATCCGTCCGGAAATGCTAATCAATCGGCTGTACACCTTGAAGGCGGATGAAAAGGCGACCGCTATGGCTTCCCTTTTTGGCAATGAGTTGCCGAAAACGGTATATGAAGACGAGCTTCAACGCATCACGGAGTATTATCAACACAATGCCGACTGGCGTAACCGATTGATTCAGGGTGATTCTCTTCTGGTGATGAACTCCCTGTTGCAACGGGAGGGAATGGCCGGCCGGGTGCAGATGATCTATATCGACCCGCCCTACGGCATCAAGTATGGTTCCAACTGGCAGATGAAGCTTAACAACCGCGATGTAAAAGATAATGATGAATCTTTGACTGGTGAACCGGAAATGATCAAGGCTTTCCGTGACACTTGGGAATTGGGCATCCACAGCTATTTGTCTTATTTGCGCGACCGCCTTGTGCTTGCCCGTGAACTGCTTACGGAGTCCGGCTCTTGCTTTGTGCAGATTTCGGATGATAATGTACATTTAGTGCGCTGCCTTATGGACGAAGTGTTTGGAAGTGAGAACTTTGTGAGTCAGATTATCTATACGAAAACATCAAGTTTTACCACAACCACGATAAGCAATGTAGCCGATTTTATTATTTGGTATGCAAAAGATATACAGTCGATAAAGATACGAAAACTGTTTGAGGAGAAGGACTTCCGCGCTGATGCGCATTATAATACCATTGAAATGTCGAATGGTGAGAGGATGACTATTGCTCAATGGGAAAAGATTAATGGAACGGAATTACACAGCCGCAATAAACCGAAAGGAAGTAGAATATTAACTGTGGGAGATTTGTGTTCCCAAGGAAGTGCTGGCATTCCTCAGCCGATAGAGTTTGATGGGAAAATATACTACCCCGTAAAGGATAGTCATTGGAAAGCTACATATCCTGCCGGCATGGAACGGTTGAAGGCGTTGAAACGAATTATTGCAACCGACAACAATCTTCGATATGTCCGTTATTTCGAAGATTTCCCGTACATGGAAATCAATAATATATGGACAGATGTGATGGGTATTCAGAGTAGGAAAGATCCCAAAGTTTATGTGGTTCAATCGGCTACCAAGCCTATTCAACGTTGCATGTTGATGACCACCGACCCTGGAGACTTAGTCCTGGATCCAACCTGCGGTAGTGGTACGACAGCCTATGTGGCCGAACAATGGGGACGTCGTTGGATTACAATAGACACCTCACGTATTGCCCTCAATATCGCCAAGAAACGTTTGACAACGGCGGTATTTCCCTATTACGAGCTGTTCGACAAGGAGAATGGGAATATCCGTCAGGGGTTTGTCTATAAAACGGTTCCACATATTACATTAAAGTCTTTGGCCAACGACCTTGAGCCAGATGAAGAAATCTTGTATGACCAACCCAAGGTAGATAAGAATAAAATCCGCGTCTCAGGACCTTTTACCGTGGAAACGCTACAAAGCTTCAATGTGGTAAATCCCGATGCAATTGGCATGGAAGAACGAAACGAAGCGGAGGATTTTCAGGAACGGATATTTGCCCACCTTAAATCTTCCGGCATACGCAATGGCGCCAAGAACGAGCAGGCCATATTCTATAATATGGAAGCGGTGTCCAATCCCTATCTCAATGCAAAGGGGTATTACAAGGACGCAGAAGGGAAGGAGCGTCTGGCCTATTTCCACATAGGACCTAAATTCGGCACGGTCAGCAAGCGTGCTGTGAGCGAGGCAATAAAGGAGTTTCGCAGTATAGCCATGAATGAAGGTGCTTCGTGGCTGTGTGTGCTCGGTTTCTCTTTTGAGGACAATATTAACGAAAAGGATTACAACCTTGGTTCGTATGTCGTAAGCAAGGTGCGTATGCACGATGATCTCATGCAAGACGGGCTGCTCAAAAAGGATAAAGGTGCCGGCGCATTCATCACCATCGGAGAGCCTGACATCGCCATCATTGAAGATGAGGGAGGGAAAACAGTTCATGTCGAGATTTTGGGACTTGATATTTATGACCCCATTAAGGATATCGTCAAACCGCGTTCGGTAGAGGATATTGCCTACTGGGAAATTGACGATGACTATGACGGAGAGCAGTTCGTGGTCAGAGGTTTGCACTTTTGTGGAGGAACGAAGAAAGAATTTGATGCCTGGAAGAAAGGTCTGCAGTCTGTGGCTCCGAAAGCGACGAAAAAGAAAGCAGAAACGACCTTGCGCCTTCAGCTTAACGAAGAGCTTTGGGACACTCTTTACGGTTTTAAGAGCCACCCTATTGAAAAACGTCAAGGCCGCAAAATCGCTGTCCGCGTAATCTCGCAGTTTGGTGAGGAATCAACGAAGGTGCTTACTATCTCTTAATAAATTTGGTATATTCAGATATGTGGAAGTTTCGAGACATAAAAGTGGAAGATGCCTTATCAGCAATGAAAGGCCATGTTGAAAATGGTCGGATGTGTCTTTTAGTTGGTGCTGGTGTGTCGCGTTGCGCATGCGAGCTTTATCAGGGGTGGTATGGATTTATAAGGGATATGGTGGCTTTCCTCTATGCCGATGAGTTAAGTTCTAAAGGTGTAAAAGTAACCAAAGATGATCAATACTATTGCCATTATTTACTAGAAAAAATTGATAATGACTCTGATATAGATATTGAAAGAATTATTAATGGCATCATTGAACGTGAGGGAGTTCTTAGTATACCAAGCCAATTTCAGGAAAGAACAGGATTGAGAGAATCAATAGAAGCGTATATTGAGTCACATACTCCCAGAATAGATAACGGTAACGACACAGCATCGTTGTTTGGTAAGACTGAATCTCTTGGCTCGAATACAGATTTTCTCACTTCCATGTTTAATGTAGGCTGGAATGCTATTTTTACTACAAATTATGACAATCTGTTGCATCATGTGGCGATAAAGAGTGGAAAACCTACCTTTAATGAAAGCCATCGTGCTGCAGACTTATCACTTCGCAGCATGCGCAATATGATAATAAAACTTCATGGTAGCATAGATTTTGACCATAAATCGAACGGTTTTGATAGCGATAAGCATCGAAAATATGTTCTCACCCAAGAAGACTATGACGATTATCCGGTCGAACATGAAGCTTTTATGCAACTGATGCGAATCTCACTTCTAAAGGATTGCTTGTGTATAGTCGGTTTTTCAGGTAAGGACGCGAATTTTATATCTTGGATTAATTGGGTCCGTAAAATTATAGAGTCGAATTCCTCAATCAATAATGCCGATAACCCTAAGGCAGAAGACATCAAAATATTCTTTATTGATGTGATAGGAGATAAGCAGGATGAAGCTACTGAGTTATATTTCGAAAATCACCGTATATACAGAATTTCACTAGCCAACGATGAAGTAAAAAAGTTGATAGATGCTGAAGCTCTTAGTGAAAGTAATCCTGAATTTGGGCGCCAACTTTTCCAAGCTTTTTTTGATTATCTTTCAGATAAAGAAGGTAGAGTTCTGTCAGATGATGTTGGAGATGAGATAAAAAGTGAGCCGAAAGGAAAAGACAACATTAAAAGTAAAAGTGCAGAGGTAAAAACTCCAGATAAAACTGATGCAACACAATCAGAAGAACAAAGTATCCTTCACGATACCTTTAGCCTTTGGTCAAAAGCATATAAGCTTACAGGAAAAAATCAGGATGTAGATATTGATGAAAGTGCGGCTAACCGATTGATACGTTATGATTCTTACATGAGACTTATGCGTGGCACCCATTATCAGTCCATGTTTATTAATGTGATGACTGAAAAGCAAGAACTTAGTGAAACAGAGGCAATAATGTCATTAATGGCATTGGAACAAATGCAAGGGGATTATGATGGGAAACGAATAATTGTGGATAAGATTGAGAAAACTCTGCAAGACAAGAATTACCAAGAACGTATAAAAAGATTGAGGAATCGTCATCATACTCTTGTTGATCCTCTTGAATCGGTAAATGGCAGTTCAGATATGGTGTATTACGAGCGCTGTGTAAGATTAGCTTTTACATTTGCCTTCAAACAATTACATGATGAGTTGAAAAATTGGATGCCATCTGAAGATTTTATCATGAAAAAACTTATTCTTCTCAGTATTGTTGATATGCAAGCTGCAAACGATCTTATTTCACAACCTCTTTTGGATAAAATGCATCCGTCTATTGAGCGCTTCAGGGCAACACAATTAGCCAACATTTTATCGGGGAATATGCATGGAGTATATTCCGTAGACGAGTTTACAGACCTGTCGCAACATAGTATTTTTTCTCTCAGAGATTGGTATTTTGACTATTTAACCCGGCCAAGAGAAAAAATTCATTCTTATGGAAAAGAGGTAGAGGAGAAAAAGGAAATCAGTGTAGATGATGCGGTAAGATGCTTAAATTTCATGCTTGAAACTCCTTTAATGCCGCATATCGGCATATGGAGTATAGTCTCAAACGAACAATGGTACAAGGTTGCTCATGCTCTGTTTGAGAAATATCCGTATCCCGTGCTTTTTTACAGTTCGACTATAAATGACTCTAATACATTAAGACGTATTGGACAAGATTTTGCTTACAGTAAAGTTCTGCATGGACAGTTGCCTGAATTTGTAGTAAAAATGTTCAGTCTTATAATTGACAAAGACTCGCCGAAGTCATATTGGATGTTTAACAACATCTGTATCCTTCTTCGTGAAATGATAAAAGCTGTACCTCCTTCACATTGGGAAACTTTTCTTTTGAGGTTATGGAAAGAAGATTTTCTACCAGAGTTAAGTGAAACGTATAAGTCAGATACAATATGCCAATTAATTTACTCAGGATTGTCCTGCTCCAAAAGTGAAGATCTGGCTTCTACTATCATTAATGATTGCTTGAAAGTTGTCAGACAGAATGGTAAGTATGATATTGTCCAAAATATTTTCTACTATCTTAGAACTAAGCATAGTAGGAAAGTCTCTAATGCAATAAAACAATCATTGACTGAATTTATCTGCAAAATAAACAATATTAATGACTTTATTCTTTTGGGTAATCTACATCGGGTAATAACAAAACCTCAATCAAAGGAAATCGCACAAAAAATCCCAGATGTAATCCCGTCTTCTAGTATCAACGCATCTTCTATCAATGGATTGGTTTATTATGCGAAGTCAAACAAGAATACCTTGCAAATTGTAAAAGATTCTTTGATTAAATCTAAAATATGGGGAAATGGAGTACAAAAAAATGGGCGTTTTGTACAAAGTAATTACATTCCAATAGTTGACCTTGATGATACTTTGAAATGGACTATCAATGAATTACACGTTATTTACGACAAATTAGTTGCATGTGCAAGACCTTTGTTGAAAGAGAAGGAAAGTGGTGATTTCATGAAAATAATGCATTATGAGGATCTTATATTTGAAATGATGAGGTTCATTGATATACATAGAACAGAACTTTCAGATGAAGAAGGATTGAATTTCCTATATAGTGAACTAGAAGAGAAGTATAAGCAGTTGACGAACTATAGAGACTTGGAAAAATCTATTTTTTCATGCATAGACGATGAGGTGGATGCCTGTTTGAATGTTCTTGCTGCAAAGGTTAAAACAGAAGGTATTTCCAATTATATTACTTATATTGATGTTTTGGTGGCAAGACTTCTTTGTAGAAACAGAATTTCATATGCTAAAGTCCTTAACTATATGCAGTATTTCGTTCGTTTCTATTTAAAAACAGCCGATGACTTGAAGCTGATTCCACAGCTTCCACTTTTGATTGATACACTTACGTTGGATGAATTTAAAAATCTTGAACAAGATGTCATTTTTTGTGCAGAGTTGTCTATTTTGATGGCAGAACGACTTCATGAGCTTGGGCTTGAAAGCAAAGGTGTAATCTATTGGATAAATTTAAAACATAAAAGGTTCTTTAATTGGTCAATTTGTGATAATGTATAGTGTCTCAATTAATATACTTTGGCCATGGCTCACTCAAAATATGATGAGGAAGAGAGAGGAACGAGATGCGTATCCTCATTTGGCAGTGAGGGAAGGAATATTAAATGCTATTGTACATAGAGATTATACAGATAATAATCAAATCAATCTCAATATATATGCTGACAGATTAGAAATTATCAATCCGGGAACTTTTCCTGAGGGCATAACGGTTAATACTTTGTCGAAACCTCATCCTTCGGTGGTTAGGTAGGAACCCAGATATAGCCATTGTTATCTGATTCGCAAATATGTGGAAATCGTGGGAAGCGGAATACTTCGCATGATATCAGAATGCCAAAGATTAGGTTTTGAAGCCCGCAATGGATTGCTGCTAATAATTCCATATCCTTAGTTTTCAATAACTTGCTTTATAGTAGGGAAAGGCAATGAGGATGTAAATGGGGGAGTAAATGAGGATGATGATTTTGAGGGAGTAATAAAGGGAATAGAGGGAATGACGGATGAAGCTAAGGCTGCGAAGAAGATGTACATGAACTCGCTCAGCTTCGTCCTCGCCATGATGAATTTCAGATCATATGAAAGCATGAACTGAAAAAGCCCCGGGCTTGATTGTCCGGGGCTGCATCCATAGATGAAGTCGTCAAACAAAACATCACATGGAAATGGCCAGAAGCCTGCGGCCTAATTCGTGGGCCGCTCTTTCAATCTTCTCCAGCTGCTTCTCAGAGATGTACTGGTCGCCTGATTTGTAATGTCTCATCAGTGACGGAGATATCCCGGCGAGTGCCGCAAACTTTGATGCGTTGATACAGTCGAACTGGTTGAAGAAGGCCGACACGTCATATTTGTACTCAAATGCCAGGTCCTTCAGCTCGTCTGGAACTGCCTCCCCATTCTCAGTGTAGCTGTCCAGGACTTCTTTGTAAGCGGTCAGAAAGTCTGCTTTTGCATCTTCTACACTCATCCCTGAACCGCTAATGACCGTGTCCTTCAGGTCAGGGGTATAAATGCCGTATCCGTTCTCGTCTTTCTCTATAATAGCCAATGTCTTTTTCATATCTTTTTTGTCTTAGATATGGGAATCATTCTTCCCCTATCTGTTTCATCAA
The DNA here is from genome assembly GCA_018884025.1 of Candidatus Phocaeicola faecipullorum. Lineage (GTDB taxonomy): Bacteria > Bacteroidota > Bacteroidia > Bacteroidales > Bacteroidaceae > Phocaeicola > Phocaeicola faecipullorum. Next base: position 723 of record JAHLFB010000016.1, on the reverse strand, counting down.
TCTTTTCATTAGTCCGGGCCTTATTTCCTGAGACCAGTGCCGCTCTATTACGAGGGAACCGCTCCGCTCGGGATGTCGGTAAATGTCGTGGTTGCCGCCGCTCCGGTAGCAGTACCACCCTCTGCTTCTTGCTAATTTCGCAAATTCATTCCATTTCATAGAACTTAGATGTTTTGTTTGACAATGCAAATATATCACAAAAATGTGAGTTGCTGAAATGTATTTGCCGTTTTGCGGTAAAAAGTTGAGATTTTTCTAATGCTCTCGCGCCTTGCTGTTCTACAGTACTCAGCATTCCGTTGCAAAGACCTATTGATTCTTTCGAAATCCGTCTACATTTGAGCGAGTATATGTATTTTTGCGGCCGTTTTCAGCAATAGCGAGAGATGAGAACTGCAACCAAAGAGACATTGACCGGCAATCTGGCCTGTTTTACGGCTTACTTGATATTCGGGTTCAATATAATTTTCTGCAAGAACATTGCCAATGACGGCAATGTGTCGCCGATGTCGCTGTTCCTGCTGCGCTCGGCCGGGGCTCTGCTGCTTTTCTGCATAGCTTCGACGGTGACCCGCACCAAGGAGAGGGTGGAGGTGTAAACGGTAACGATAAGTGCACAGATTTCGGTAATCGGGAGTGCTCAGATTTTGGTAACAGCAATGCACCGATTTCGGTAACAACGATACACAACTTTCGGTAACAAGACTGCACAGTCTGCAAAGG
>JAHLFB010000015.1 GCA_018884025.1 Candidatus Phocaeicola faecipullorum | reverse complement strand
CGATAAACCTGAAAGCGCTGGGCGAAAAGGCCGGCATAAACGACAAGGAGAACAAAGAAGCTTTAGGCAAACTTACAGGCATGCTGAAGAAGGAAATGAACGCGGCAAGCTTCGAGAAACTGGAAAGCATCATTAAGAATCCGGATGAATGCGGAATAGACTTGGGCAAACCGGTTTATGCTTTCTACTCCGACAAAAACGATATGATACTCGCTGCAAAAGTTACAGACAAGGAATCGCTTGCAAACAGCATAAAGCTCTTGGGGAATGACACTGAAATAAGCGAACTGACAGAAAAAGAAGGCTACAGTTTTTCACAGATAGACGGCTACAGCTACATCGCTTTCAACGAGAACACATTGATAGCTGTGAAAAGCAAGACTTCGGGCGATAGCGACAAACTGAAACTGAATGCCATCGAAGTACTGAACGGCAAAAGCGAAGAGAGTATAGCATCCGACAAAGGTTTCATCAGAATGCAGGACAAGAAAGCGGACATCGCCATTTACAACAACTTTGAGGAACTGGACAACGACTACAAAGAGATACTGGAAAAGAGTATAGGAATAGACGGAGCTGCTGAAGAATGTAAACTCATTTCCGGCATATTCTTCGAAAACGGAAGACTTGTAATCAAATCGGAATTCTATACTGACGATGAAAAGATAAAGGAATTGTACGAGAAACACAATGACTATTTCTCTCCTATCAAGAATTCGATGCTTGAATATCTCCCAAAATCAACGCTATGTCTGATGAGTGTCAGCATAGAGAACAACAAGATATTCGAGATGCTGAAAGAGAACAAGGATTTCCAGAAAAACATTTCCTTAGAAGATGCAGAAACAATAGAAAAGGTACTTAAATCTGCAGGCAAGGAAATCACATTCGGGGTAACTGACTTCAATATGACTGAAACACCGGCCATAGTAGTTTATGCAGAGGCGAAAAACGGCGATATCCTCAAGGAACTGTACAACAATAAAGACAATAACTCACTTACAAGATACTCAAAATTTACAGAGCTTGAAGAGAATGCATATCTGATACAAACAGGCAGGGATAACATATTCTTGGGCTATAAGGACGATATGATTTATGCTACGAACAATGAGAATACATATAAGAATATAGGCAATAAGCCTGAAGCATCGGCTGAGGACAACTCATATGCAAAAGACATCAAGGGTAAGAAAGTAGCTTATATTATCGACTTCAACGCATTGAGCCAGCTCCCAATAATGCAGATGCTATTAAAATCGGGCAATGCCAAGATGACTGCCATGGGCAGCGTTCTGAAGAATGCCGACAATATGAGCGTAACTTATGACGATGAATTTACTATTACCGTACAGCTGAAAGATACCAAAACAAACTTCCTGAAACAGATGACTCAGCTTGCTAAAGAATTTGCAGGAATCTGACAAACAACATACTGAATATACAGGCCTCATAAAAAGTTTATCACGAATAGACTGTTTATGAGGCTTTATTCTTTTATTTAAAATGAACATTCATTGAGATTTAAAGTTTTTTTATTAAGTTTGTTCTCATTATGGGACAACAGCAAACAAATATCAAGGAAAAAGGACGTGTCAGCCTGAAAGAGCCGAGACGTTACAAAGTCATTATCTATAATGATGATTTCACGACTATGGATTTCGTAGTCAAGGTATTGACAACCGTATTTCTGAAATCAGGGAACGAAGCCGAGCTGCTTATGATGACCGTTCATAAAAGCGGTTCTGCGGTAGTAGGCATATACAGCTATGACATAGCCCTGTCAAAAGTAAGGAAAGCCACAGACATGGCACGTGAGGAAGGATTTCCTCTAAAACTTACAGTTCTGCCTGAAGACAAGCAGGCCTAAAAATCACAATTGACAATATGGACTTGAAATATACAAAACACGTAAACAAGGCACTGGAAGTGGCGCATACCGAAGCAAAGTTCCGCAGACACGAGTTTGTCACACCGGAACATCTCCTGTATGCACTAATGCAGCAGGATGAATTCATATATGCGCTGGAAGACATTGCATGCAACATCGACAAACTTGAAAAGAAAATCAAGGATGTGCTCAACACTAAGTTCGAGGTCTTGCCGGAAGGTACACAGTATGAACCTGAAAACTCCAGCCAGATGGCAGAGATTTTCATCAAAGCACATATGATAGTGACGTTCTCCGGAGCTGAAGAAATAGATGTTCCGCATCTGGTACAGGGTATGCTTGAACTGACCGACTCATGGGCAGCATACATACTGAAAAGTACATTCAAAGATGATGTGGCGGAATTTACAAGTATGCTGATTGACGAATACAGCTACGACTATGACGACGATGACCATGAACACGGATACGAAAAGAACGAGACATGGAAAAACTTCGTTACATGCATAAACGACAATCTTGCCAATCATAACCCTCTCATAGGAAGAGACGACGAACTGGAAAAGACTATCAGAGTGCTGTGCAGAAAAGAAAAGAATAACCCTCTGCATATCGGAGAGTCAGGTGTGGGAAAGACATCGCTCATATATGGCCTTGCAGAAAGGATTGAAAAAGGCAATGTGCCTGACAAGCTGAAAGGATACCGTATATATGAACTTGACCTGGGAGGAATAATCGCCGGAACTCAATACCGGGGTGAATTTGAGAAAAGGCTGAAAGGCATAATGCTTGGAGCTGAAAAAGAGGGTAAGGCAATAATTTATATTGATGAGATACATAACCTGATTGGTGCCGGAAGAACCAGCGACGGTTCGCTGGACGCATCGAACATGCTTAAACCTTACCTTGAAGGAGGAAATATAAAATTCATTGGTTCAACCACTTACGAAGAATACAACAAGTATTTTGCCGGAAGTAAGGGAATGGTGAGACGTTTCCAGCAAATAGACATTCTGGAGCCAAGCACGGAAGATACGGTGAAGATTATAAAAGGTCTGATAAAAGGATATGAGAGTTTCCACAACGTGAAATACCGCAAAGGGGTGATAGAACATGCTGTCACACTGAGCGACAAATATATCAGAGACAAGTTTCTGCCTGACAAAGCTATAGACCTGATAGACGAAGCCGGCGCCTACAGGGAAATCCACAACGACGGGAAGGATAAAAATATTGTTACAAAAGAACTCATATCGGAAATACTGGCAAGAATGTGCAAGATAGAATCCATAACCGTAAAGGAAGACAACGCGGCTTTGGAGCACTTGCCGGAAAAGATGAAAAGCCAGATTTTCGGACAAGACCAGGCAATCACTCAGGTGACGGAAGCCGTGATGATGTCGAAGGCTGGACTGAACGACGACAACAAGCCTATAGCGAGTCTTCTGTTTGTAGGTCCTACCGGAGTGGGAAAAACAGAAATAGCAAAGGTTCTCGCATCGGAACTGGGAATAGGACTTGTAAGGTTCGACATGAGCGAATATTCGGAGAAACATACTGTAGCGAAACTGATAGGTTCGCCTGCGGGCTATGTAGGTTACGAAGAAGGCGGACTGCTGACGGACGCCATCCGCAAAACCCCAAACTGCGTATTGCTGCTTGACGAGATAGAAAAAGCTCATCCGGACATATTCAACATTCTGCTGCAGGTGATGGACTATGCGGTATTGACAGACAACAAGGGACGGAAATCTGACTGCCGGCACCTGATACTAATCATGACATCGAACGCGGGAGCGCAATATGCCCACCAGGCTTCAATTGGTTTTAAGGGACAGGCCACTGCAGGCGATTCAATGCTGAAACAGGTAAAGAAGACATTCAAGCCGGAGTTTCTGAACAGACTTTCCGCCACTGTGGTGTTCAACGATATGGACAGGAATATGGCCCAGCTGATTCTTGAAAAGAAGCTGAAAGAATTCAGTTCAAAACTTGCAGCCAACAAAGTTACTATGGAAATAGAAACTGACGTCAGGGAATGGTTGCTCAAAAAGAGTATAACCAAAGAGTATGGCGCACGCGAAATGGACAGAGTGATAGGTCATCATCTGAAACCGCTGTTCGTTAAGGAAATGCTTTTCGGCAGACTTAAGAACGGAGGATATGCCGTTGTGGAATTGAAGAATGATTTGCCTGCCATCAAACTAAAAAAGGAATAAGAGATGGTTTTCAAACTAAGTAAAAGACTAGCTTTCCCCGACCCTCATCTGGGCGAACCGGACGGACTGCTGGCAATAGGAGGCGACTTATCCATAGACAGACTGCTGCTGGCATACTCTTACGGAATTTTTCCGTGGTATGCCTTCAAAAGAAAAGTAATAGAATGGTGGTGTCCGATGCAAAGATTTGTGATTTTCCCCGATGAAATACACGTTTCGCACTCCATGAGAACGCTGATAAACAAGGATAAATACAGAATATCCATAAACGAGGCGTTTGAAGACGTGATACGCAATTGCGGAAAACTGCGTGAGGATGAGGAAGGCGCATGGCTTGGTCCGGAAATGACTGAGGCATATATCAGGCTGCATGAACAGCAATTTGCCGCCAGTGTAGAAGTATGGGATGGTGAAAAGCTGGTAGGAGGACTGTACGGAGTGGCGATAGGAAGATGTTTCTTTGGCGAAAGCATGTTTTCGTTCGTCCCCAACGCGTCAAAACTTGCGCTGATACATCTCGCCTGGTTCCTTAGGGAAAGAGGCGGACTTCTCATAGACTGCCAGTTTGAGACTCCGCATCTGAAATCAATGGGAGGAAGATATATTACTTACGATGAGTACATGGAGATAATATCCCGCGAATAAGAAAATCCGTCAGTATTTTCACAAACACTGACGGACTTTTAATAAATGAGGAATTAAAAAAACATAATTCCAACATAAAACCAAACAAGAATATTAAGCTTTTGTATAACTTTCAAAATATATAACAGAGAAACAACTGATTTTGTTCGGCCGATAAATAGAAAAAATCATGAAAACATGGAAAAAAATTCTCATAGCGATACCGGTTGCGGTGATAATCGCATATCTGTGCCTGCCCTTCTATGCCAAAAAGGCACTTATATACTGGTTTCCTACGATAGATGATCTGAATATCTTCGAACATGCAACGGTACACGCCCCCGACTCTTGCTGGGAATGGGCTATATCGGACAAATATAACTCATACAAACTATCCAAAAAGGATTCGGCATACATAGACGATATGAAAACAGTGTCTTTTCTCGTTATCAGGAACGACAGTATCCTTTATGAGACATATCGTGGAGGATGGAATGACACTCTCACCTCAAACCTGTTTTCCGCCACCAAAAGTATTGTAGGCATGCTAGTAGGAATAGCGATGGATGAAGGCAAAATAGGCAGTGTTGATGACAAGGTAATGAAATACATCCCTGAATATAACCGTGGAAGGCAGAAAGACATTACCATACGCAACCTTCTGACCATGAGCGCGGGAATGGACTGGGACGAGGCGTATGCATCTCTTTTCTCAGTAACCACGCACGGATATTACGGCAACGATTTATACAAACTGATAATGAGGCTCGACATTGTTGACACTCCGGGTGTACAGTATTCCTACAGGAGCGGAGAGACACAATTGCTGTCGTTTGTGCTTGAAGCCGCTACGGGAGAGACTATAAGCAAGTATGCAGAGAAGAAACTATGGCGACCTATGATGGCGGGACAGGATGCTTTCTGGCTACTGGACAAGAAAGACGGCGACGAAAAATCATTCTGCTGTTTCCACACCACGGCACGAGACGCGGCAAGATTCGGACGTCTTATGCTGAACATGGGCAACTGGAACGGCAGGCAACTGGTCAGCAGAAAATATATGGAGGAAGCTCTGGCTCCGGCATCGTATCTGAAAGACCAGTGGGGAAAAGACCCGCTTACATACTACGGATACCAGACCTGGATAATGAACTACAATGGCGAAAGATGTCCTTACTTCAGAGGTATGCTGGGACAATACATCATAGCAATTCCATCAAAGAACGCCGTTGTAGTACGTCTGGGACACAAACGTTCAAGGGAATACGTGAAGGAACTCACTACCGACATAATACAATACATGGAAATAGCTGAAAAAATATTACAATAATCATTACCATACATGGAACAAGACCCACGATTACTATTATATAAGGCATCGGCAGGTTCGGGAAAGACTTTTACCCTTGCCGTGCAATATATCAAACTGCTGATAGAAGATCCGTTCTCATACAGAAGGATACTTGCGGTGACTTTCACAAACAAGGCTACCACGGAAATGAAAAAAAGAATTCTCAGCCAGCTTTACGGTATAGCCACTGCACTGAAATCGTCGGACGGTTATCTGAAGGAAATAATGAAATCGACGGGAAAACCCGTAGAAGAAATCAGGGAAGCGGCCGGATGCGCATTGAGAAACATTATTCACGACTACAGCCGTTTCAGGATAGAAACCATAGATTCTTTCTTCCAGTCTGTCATGAGAAACCTGGCACGCGAACTTGAATTGGGTGCCAACATGTCCATAGAGCTGAACAATGGAGATGTTCTGAGCGATGCGGTGGACAGCATGATAGAGAAACTAGACAGAATGTCTCCCACCCTTTACTGGCTGCTGGAGTATATTGAAGAGAGAATTGCCGACGACAAGAAATGGAATGTATCATCGGAAATAAAGAGTTTCGGATATAATATCTTCGATGAAGTATATATAGAAAAAGGAGTCAAACTAAGAGAAAAGCTTAAGGACACGAAGTTCATTCCGCAGTACAGGAAGAAATTACAGGAAAAGCGTGAATCCATATTGGAAACTATGAAAGGATTCAATGAACATTTTCAGGAGATACTCAATGCTAACGGACTGACACCTGCCGATTTGAAAAACGGGGCAAGAGGCATAGGAAGTTATTTCAACAAAATAGCTTCCGGAAAGTTAGACAGCGATGTGCGTAATACTACAGTAGAGAAATGTCTTGAAAGTGCCGACAACTGGACAAGCAAGACTTCGCCATACAAAGCGACTATCATTTCACTCGCAAACGAGGTATTGATACAGGTTCTGAATGATACCGAAAAAGCCAGGGAAATAAACAACAAGGTTCTGAGTTCGTGCGACCTGTCACTCAGATTTCTTAACAACCTGCAACTGCTGATGCGTATAGACAGTGAGGTAAGAGAGCAGAACATGAATCATAACCGTTTCCTGCTGTCAGATACGAATGCTTTGCTTCATAATATAATAAGGGAAGGCGACGCGTCTTTCGTTTACGAAAAGATAGGAACGACCATTGACACGGTGATGATAGATGAGTTTCAGGACACATCACGCATGCAATGGGAAAACTTCCATCTCCTCCTTGAAGAAAGCCTTGCCCAGAAGGAAGGAAGCATGATTGTGGGTGACATAAAACAGAGTATATACAGATGGAGAAACGGTGACTGGAAAATTCTTGCCGGACTGGACAAGGACAGAAGTTTCCGACTGAACTCCAAGACTCTGGACACAAACTGGAGAAGTGAGGCTAATATAATAGCTTTCAACAATGATATATTTACATCAGCATGCAACGTACTGAATGAGAGATACAAGGCTGATGAAGGTGAAGACTGTACACAACTTCTCGATGCATACAAGGATGTGAGACAAAAGACCTCCAAAGATACGGAAAAGGGATATGTAAAGCTTACTTTCCTGAAGAACAGCGAGGAACATCCGTATGTTGACACCACGATGGAAATACTAGCAGAAGAAGTGGATTCACTAGTAAAAAAAGGCATCAAGGTGAACGACATTGCCATATTAGTGAGAAAAAACAAAAGTATTCCAGCCATCGCCGACTATTTCGATAAAAACACCCCATACAGAGTTGTATCCGACGAGGCTTTCCGCCTTGACGCGTCACTTGCGGTATGTATGCTTATCGACGGACTGAAATATATCTCCGAACCTGAAGACAGGATAGCCTGTGCCAGACTGGCAGTAGCATATCAAAAGGAAATACTGAAAAAGAATGTAGATTACAACACCGTATTGTTGAACAACGTTGAAGACTATCTTCCGGCAGAATTCAGATTATTACGACCGGAACTGGTACTTATGCCGCTGTATGAGTTGTTGGAGAAACTGTTCGTCATATTCCGTATGGACATAATAGAAGAACAGGATGCATATCTGTGTGCTTTCTACGACTCTGTAACAGAATATATGCAGAATAATTCATCGGAACTGACTTCTTTCCTTACTTACTGGAAAGAGACATTGTGCTCAAAGACCATTCCGTCCGGAGAGATATCAGGCATCAGGATTTTATCTATCCACAAGTCAAAAGGACTTGAATATCACACAGTGCTGCTTCCTTTCTGCGACTGGAAAATGGAAAACGAGACATACAACCATCTGCTCTGGTGCAGAATAAACGAATCTGACTCCGATAAGGAACCGTTCAATGAGCTTGATATCACACCAGTGAATTATTCATCAGCCATGTCGGAATCGTATTTCAGCGACAGTTACAAGGAAGAACGTCTGCAATTGTGGGTTGACAACCTGAACCTGCTGTACGTGGCATTTACACGTGCCTGCAAGAATCTCATTGTATGGTGCAAGGACGAAAACAAAGACACAGTATCAAAGCTCATAAAGGACTCAATCGAAAGTTTGAAAGAAATAAAAATGACATGTAATAATTCTTCAGCAGACGAAGAGGAGGAAGAAGGAAACGATGATCCGGTGATTTATGAATACGGCGAAATTTGTACGGAAGAAGACAATAAGAAATCCGATTCCACAAACAGACTTATATCCGTACCGGAAGCTGTAAACGTAAAAGTAGAACCTCTGGAAACGGAAATAGAATTCAAGCAGTCCAACCGTTCTGCCGACTTCATAAGAGGCGATGAGAATGAGGAGGAAAACATGCGTTCGCAATATATAAAGCAGGGACAACTGTTGCACACTCTTTTTGCATCCATAGAAAAACGTGATGACCTTCAGGCTGCTATAGAAAGACTTTGTTTCGAGGGAGTAATAGAATCGGCAGAAAAAGCCGACGAGATATACAGAATAGCAGAAAAAGCACTAAATCAGAAAGAAGTCAGCGACTGGTACAGCGGTGAATGGACTTTGTACAATGAATGTGCGATAATCTACAACGATGAAGACGGAAAAATGCAAAACAGACGTCCCGACCGTGTAATGGTGAAAGGAAATGAAGTTGTAGTTGTTGACTTCAAATTCGGAAAGAAAAAGCCGGAATATACATCACAGGTAAAAGAATATATGTCACTCCTTTCCGATATGGGATACGACAATATAAAAGGATATATATGGTATGTTTATTCAGGTGAACTAGAAAATGTGTAATGATTTATTTATATCAAAATGGAAACTTTTCTTAAACTGGTAGCTCACGACTTATATAAAAAGACTAACGGAGATTTCGCCCGTACAGCCATTGTTTTCCCTAATAAAAGAGCCGGACTATTCTTCAACGAATATCTGGCAAGCGAAACAGACAGACCAATATGGTCGCCATCGTATATAAGCATCGGCGAACTGTTCCGCAAGGCTTCTGTATTGCAGATTGGTGATCCGGTGAAATTAGTATGCGAACTCTACAAAGTATTCACGCATGTAACTGGCAGCAAAGAGTCTCTGGACGATTTCTATTTCTGGGGAGAACTGCTCATAAGCGATTTTGACGATGCGGACAAGAACATGGTTGACACGGAAGCCATGTTCCGCAATCTGAAGGACCTGAACGAACTTAGCGACAAAGGTTATGAGTTTCTAGAAGAAGGACAAAAGGACGCACTGAGCCAGTTCTTCAGAAATTTCTCAATAGACAAAGTGACCGAGTTAAAACAACGTTTCATAAACATGTGGGACGTGCTTGGCGACATATACAATGAATTCAAGACAAGACTTCGTGAACAGGGAATCGCATACGAAGGAATGATGTACAGGGAAGTTACAGAATCACTCGACATAGAAACTCTCCCGTATGACAAATATGTTTTTGTTGGTTTCAACGTCCTGAACAAGGTAGAACATACCCTTTTCCGAAAGCTGGACAAGGCAGGCAAAGCCATGTTCTATTGGGACTACGACAGTTTCTATCTGGAAAAACGCCCACACGAAGCAGGCGAATTTATCAGAAGAAATCTGAAAGATTTTCCTTCAGAACTTCCTGCATCTGTATTCGACAATCTCAACAAGAAAAAGGATATCACATACATAGAATCGCCAACTGAGAACGGGCAGGCAAGATATCTTCCACAATGGATAAGAACAAACCTGACAGAAAACGAAAAAGAAACTGCCGTAGTGTTATGCAACGAATCATTACTACAGCCAGTTTTACACTCTCTCCCTGAGAACATACGACACATCAATATAACAATGGGATTTCCATTGTCACAAACACCGGCGTACAGTTTCATCAATTCACTCATTGAACTTCATACTTCAGGATATAATCCGTCAAACGGAAGATTTCTCTTTGCTGAGGTTCTAAGCGTGTTGAAACACCCATATACACGTATGCTCAGCAGTGAGGCGGAAAATCTTGAAAAGTCTCTGACACACGATAACCGTTTCTACCCTCTCCCATCGGAACTGAAAAAGGATGACATAACAGAAAAAATATTTACACCATGTACAAACAACCATGACATATGCCTGTTAGTGTCAACAGTTCTAAAACAAGTGGCCGGCGAATACCAGAAAAAAGCCGCAACCATGGATTCGGCATTAGACCAGCTATACCGTGAAGCCCTCTTCAAAGCATACACAATGATAAACAGGTTCAGCACACTAATAGAAGCGGGTGATCTTGAAGTAAACCAGGGGACATTCAAGCGTCTCCTCAGTCGTATTATCCAAACTGCCAGCATTCCGTTCCACGGCGAGCCGGCAATAGGTATGCAGGTGATGGGAGTTCTGGAAACACGTAATCTGGATTTCAGACACATTGTCATGCTTTCCGTCAACGAAGGCCAGCTACCGAAAAGCGGAAGTGACGCATCGTTCATTCCCTACAATATACGAAAGGCTTTCGGAATGACTACAATAGACCATAAGATAGCGGTATTCGCCTATTATTTCTACCGACTGCTACAAAGAGCTGAAAAGGTTACATTGCTATACAACACTTCAAGCGACGGCATAAACCGTGGAGAAATGTCGCGTTTCATGCTCCAGTTCCTTATAGAATGGGGATACGGCATAAAGCGTGAAAGACTGGAGGCCTCACAGTCACCTCAAGGCTCCGAGCCTATAGAGATAAGCAAGACACCGGATATTATGAAAAAGATGCAGAATAACTTCGACGTAAGGGTAAATTCTAAAGCCCTGCTGTCTCCATCTGCCCTCAATACATACATAGACTGCGGATTGAAATTTTATTACAAATATGTGGCAGGCCTCAATGCTCCGGATGAAGTCAGCGCAGAAATAGATTCCGCAAAGTTCGGAAGTATTTTCCATTATGCGGCCGAACACATATACAAAGACCTCACAGCCCACGGTAAGGTAATAGATTGCAAATCCATTGAAAACCTTTTGCAAAACGATATCAAACTACAGGAATATGTTGACAACGGCTTTAAGAAACTCTTCTTCAATATTCCTCAGAACGAAAGACCGGAATACAATGGCCTGCAGCTGATAAACTCTGCCGTTATATTGCGATATGTAAAACAACTGTTGAGGAACGACCTGAAATATGCTCCTTTCACGTTCACCGCATCAGAAAAATTTGTAGATGAGGAAATATCCATCAATACCCCTAAAGGCATAATAAAATCACGCATAGGAGGTATAATAGACCGCATGGATACCAAAGACGGAATTTTGCGAATAGTTGACTACAAGACAGGCGGCGACACGCAATGTCCGCCCGATATAAAATCACTGTTTATTCAGGACAAGAAAAGGTCAAACTATATTTTCCAGACATTCATGTATGCATCCATTGTATGCCGCAAACTCAGAGAAGGCGGAAAAGACCTGAAAGTAGCTCCTTCACTCTTGTATATCCACAAAGCAGCGTCAGAGAATTACTCACCTGTCATACAGATGGGAGAAGCAAAAAAACGGGAAGATGTAAATAATTTCAGCATTCATGAAAATGAATTTAGAGAGAATTTAACAATCACGCTTGAAGAGATTTTCAATCCAGAAACAAGTTTCTCACAAACATCAGTTGAAGACAAATGCCAGTATTGTGATTATAAAGATTTGTGTAAGAAATAGCATTTTGATATAAATTCTGTTAATTATTAATGCTTTTTCAACACTTTATCATGCAAATATCACGGGAAATGGCTATATTCGCATGTTTTTCATAGTAATAGATTTATATATCCTGACTTCAAGCTTGTGAAAGTGAGTAAGTCAGAGAGACAAAAGAGTTTGTCCCTAAAGAACAAGAGACTGCAATTTTCCCCGGCAGTCTCTTTTTTTGTTCATATATATTACTTAATTTTGTCTCATGATAACAGTTAAAAACACTAATCAGCATGAAAACAAATCTATTTGAATCAATCAGAAAAAAAGCTTTTTATTTAATGCTAGGCATAGCAATGACTGCCGGTTTTGCAAGTTGCAGCACAGAAGAAGTGACAGAAGACGATGATATAACAGGTTCATACATAGGAGGCTCTGAAGACACTGGAGATATCCTGATAAAAATAAGCAAAAACAGTTCCGGATATAGTTTCTATTGCAGATACGAAGACTGGAGCCCGGCAAACTCAAGACTAAATCTTCAAACATCAGAATGGAACGGAACCTTCGCCAACATACCGTCTGATGTTATAAAAGACAGTAAAGGAGAAGAAATAGGAGAAATAGAACTTACCAAATCAAAAGAATATATACAAGTCGAGTTTACATCATATACTGCTCCAAAAGGAAGATATACCGCAAAAAAAGGCGGTGAATTGACAGATGTAAATCTATAATAAAAGAACAAAGCCATGACAAAGGAACTAACTGTATAGCGTTTCTGTCATGGCTTTTATTATAGTCTATAATATCATTTTATCACCCTATAATAATCAACTTTTCGTGGTTTTGGAGCATCTGCAGCTTTTGCAGGATAGCCTAAAGCAAGAGCGCCTATTCCGACCAATCCTTCCGGCAATCCGAAACTTTCCATCAGTTTTTTACCTTCATCGGTAGAAAACATCTCTCTTTCCCTATGTATCCAGCAACTTGCAAGCCCTATTGCATGAGCGGCAAGCATCATATTCTCCAACACACAACTTCCGTCCTGAATCGGATTATTCGCGTCAGCCGGAGTAAATACCAGAACATATGTAGGAGCATCATAATATGGATTTGAAGTAACCCCCATCACACGGGCATTCATTTCAGCAAGTTTTTTCCGCACCTCATCATTCTGTACAGCAACGATGTAAGGTGACTGCATTCCTCTTGATGTAGGCGCATATGTTCCGGCTTCCAACACAGCTTTCAATTCCTCGTCTGTTATCTGTTCTGCCTTATATTGGCGACAGCTGCGACGAGTTTTTATAATTTCAAGAAATTCGTTGTCCATATCTGTATATTTTTATGTTAATACTTATATCAAATCACCGTCAACAAAATTAATCAAAAGCACGAAATGTTATATTCCTACTATGATAAAAAATCTATTTTTTACAAAAAAAATCCCTCTTCACGACAAGAGAATGTCATGAAGAGGGAAAAGATACTCTTATTATTTATCAGTTGTTTTCAGGACGAAGTTTACGTACTGTAACTGCAGTCTGCCACATTTCGCTTTCACGCAAAGCCTTCAATTCAGCTTCAAGTTTTTCACGATAGTCAGGCTTAGAGTTAGAGTCGATAGAAATCTGAGCTTCGTTACCGCTCTTAACGCTCTGATACAATTTCTGAACTACAGGTTTGATAGCATCGTGGAACGGACCCATCCAGTCAAGAGCACCACGCTGTGCTGTAGTAGAACAGTTAGCATACATCCAGTCCATACCGTTCTTAGCGAACAAAGGCATCAATGACTGAGTAAGTTCCTCTACAGTTTCGTTGAATGCTTCAGATGGAGTATGTCCGTTTTCACGCAATACTTCGTACTGTGCAAGAAGCAATCCCTGAATAGCACCCATCAATGAACCACGTTCACCTGTAAGGTCAGAAGTAGCTTCACGCTGGAATGTAGTTTC
>JAHLFB010000139.1 GCA_018884025.1 Candidatus Phocaeicola faecipullorum | reverse complement strand
AAAATTGAGCTAACGGGTGATTCTGTAAGAAAGATTAATGCTAAAAAGAAGTAGTATCTGCTATAAAAAATTATAATTGAAACTGACCCGGGTTAAAATGCATTTTTCTCTACTTAATTCTAATATTTTTTGATGGGTCAATTTAGAGTATAATAGTGGGTCAAGTGACTTTATATTTTCCAGAAGGAGGTACTGGAGATTTTTGTGGTGGAGAAATAGTTAATCAGAATGGTAAAGCTATTATGTTTGGTGAACTGAAAGGCGGTATTGAACCTGCTGGAGCAGATGAACATTGGAAAACAGGAAATTCAGCATTGGAACGTATAAGAGATGCATTCAGTGGATATTCAATAAAGACATCTTTCATAGCTGCGGCAATTGAAAGGAAAATGGCTATAGAAATATACGCTCAATTACAAGATGGTACATTATCAAATGCTGCTAATCTAACTGTAGATGAGCAATTGACTGCTTATTGTAATTGGATAATTAATCTTTAAAAAGATTTTGTATATGCAAGGTCTATTTCCGGATTCAGAAATTATGGATGTAAAAGGATGGTATGTTACAAGTTTTTCAGCCAATAATTGTAACAAACAAGATGAGCGTATAGCATTAGAAGAAAAATATTGGCCTATTACTGAAATTTCGGATCGATTTAATAGGCAGAACGTAAGCTATCAGTTGAGTAAAAAAGATTGTTTGCACAGGTGGTTAAAATATAAGGAAGGATTCTCGTCAGAGCTAGTTGAGACGCTGCTTAAGGATTTCGCTTTGCAAAAAGGTGATATTGTAGCTGATCCATTTATGGGATCGGGAACGACAGCCTTGGTATCTGTTTTGAATGGATATAATTGTATCGGTTTTGATATATTACCCATGTCTAAAGTTGCTATCAAAGCAAAAACATTAATTTATGAATATGATTTGCTTGAACTTGAAAAAATGCAGAGTGAAGTTGCTATTTTGGAAGTTCCGCAAAATTATAATAAGAAGACACCTGAAATAAGTATAACAAAAGACGGTTATCCATTGGATACTTCATATGAATTAGCTTATTTTAAGGAACACTTTTCTAGGTCCAATTATTCAGATAAGGCCAAAATATTGCTTGAATTGTGTACTATAAATACTTTGGAACGTATAAGTTATTCTGCTAAAGATGGACAATACTTAAGATGGGACAAGCGTTGTCCTAAAATTATTGAATCGTCAAAAAAACGTGAAAAAGCAGGGAAAAAACCTATTGTATCGAAACTTGATAAAGGAAAATTACCTTCTTTAAGACAAACTCTTTATGAGGAATTAGGTTACGTTATTGATGATATAAAGTATTTGCAAAAAAACGAAAAAAATAGATTAAATGCAAAATGTAACTTTATAGAAGGAAGTGTACTTTTTGAACTACCTAGAATTGATGATAATACGATAAGTGCAGTTGTATCTTCTCCGCCTTATTGTAATCGTTATGATTATACTAGAACATATGCTATGGAATTAGCTTATTTAGGTATTTCAGAAAAAGGTATTAGGCAATTACGTCAAGACTTGCTGTCGTGTACTGTAGAGAATAAACCTAAAATAGAACAATTAAAAGATTTTTATTCTAGTATTGGAAGAGGGGATACATATGAATGGATTATGGAAGTTGTTCAAAATAATAGAGTTTTAAGGGAAATTAATGCGGCGCTGGCACAACGTATGATAAATGGTGAAATAAATAATAAAGGTGTTTTGAAAATGGTGGAAGGTTATTTTACAGAATTGACCTTTATATTTGCTGAGTTATATCGTGTATGTAAGCCAGGTGCTTACGTGGCATTTGTAAATGATAATGTTAGATATGCGGGAGAAGTTATTCCGGTTGATTATCTTACTACAAATTTGGCTGAACAATTAGGCTTTAAGCCTATAAAAATATACACCTTACGACAGCAGAAAGGAAATAGTAGTCAGCAAATGAAGAAATATGGTCGTGTAGCTTTGAGAAAAAGCATTACTATATGGCAGAAATAACTTAAAGTTAAGTATTATAACATGAAAAAAGCAAGGCGCGGCATTATCTGCCTGGCCGCCTTGCGGATATACATATAAAACCAAAACGTGTAGTTCTTTATCTTCAGTCGTGGCATGTCGCCTTTATGCGTCGCATGGCTTCTATGCAGTCGTCACGTTTGCCGAAAGCTGTAAGCCGCAGGAAACCTTCGCCCGAAGGGCCGAAACCAACTCCCGGAGTGCCTACTATATGGTGCTTCTTGAGAAGGATGTCGAAGAATTGCCATGAACCGAGGCCGTCAGGTGTCTTCAGCCATAGATATGGCGAGTTTTTTCCTCCATATACAGTCATACCGGCAGCATGGAGACCTTCGCGCATTATACGGGCATTCTCAAGATAATAGTCGATATTAGCTTTTACCTGCGCTTTTCCTTCAGGAGTATAGATAGCTTCGGCAGCACGCTGGGTGACATAGCTTGTACCGTTGAACTTCGTACATTGCCGGCGCAACCATAGCCTGTTAAGCTGTACAGGACTTCCGTCTGACGCAGATGCAGTGAGTTCGTCGGGGATGACGGTATATCCACATCGTACTCCCGTGAAACCCGCTGTCTTGGAGAAACTGCGAAATTCTATGGCACACCGGCGGGCGCCTTCTATCTCGTATATGGAGTGTGGAATGTTGGTTTCGCATATGAAAGCCTCGTAGGCGGCATCGAAAAAGATGATGGAACGGTTTGCCAGGGCATAATCCACCCATTGTTTCAGTTCGTCTTTGGTGAGAGTGGTACCTGTAGGATTGTTGGGATAGCACAGGTATATGATGTCGGGACGTTCTGAAGGCAGGGAAGGTACGAAATTATTGCTTTCATTGCATGGCAGATATGTTATACCGTTCCATCGTCCGTCAGTACCCAGTATGCCGGCTCTTCCTGCCATGACATTACTGTCAATATACACAGGATATATAGGGTCTGTAACGGCTATACGGTTGTCGTGGTGAAATATGTCGCCTATGTTGCCTGTATCGCTTTTGGCACCGTCGTTTATGAATATCTCATGGTTTGAGAGCTTAATGCCTCTCGGCTCGAAATCGTTTTTTATAATGGCCTCAATCAGAAAGTCATAACCTTGTTCGGGACCGTACCCGTGGAATGTGGACTGGCGTGACAAATCGTCGGCAGCACGGTGCATAGCTTCTATACATGCTTCGGGCAGTGGACGTGTCACATCGCCTATTCCAAGCCGTATGAGGCTGGCTCCCGGATTTTCGGCAGTGAAGGCGTTAACGCGGCGGGCTATGTCGGAAAAAAGATAGCTGTCGGACAGTTTCAGAAAATTATCGTTTATAAGGGGCATAAAAATTTAAATTAAGAATTAATAATTAAAGTGACAAGGTTTCAGTAACAAGGTTTTTGTCCGTATGTCAACCTTGTCAACTAAGAACTAACAACTAACCGTTATCTCTCCGTCGAATACTTTTACGGCAGGTCCGGTCATATATACATGTCCGTCGGATGAACTCCATTCTATATGTAATGTTCCGCCGTCCATTTTTATTTGTGAGGTCCTTCCGCATTTGCCGCTATATGCGGCTGCTACTGCTGTGGCGCATGCTCCTGTTCCGCAAGCCAGAGTGATGCCTGAGCCACGTTCCCACACGCGCATTCGTATTTTCCCTTCAGAGGTTATTTGTGCAAACTCTACATTTACCCTGTCCGGGAAAAGCGGATGTCTCTCCAGGCGGCTTCCGATGCGGGCAATGTCAATTTTAGCAACATCGTCAACGAAAATAACCAGATGGGGATTTCCCATTGATACGGCTATACCTTCATTGTATTCGTATCCTTCGCCTAACTGTACAGGATGTATGTTTTCCGGTGTTCCCATATCTACAGTTACTTCGTCCACATGGTTGTCGGGGGTGAGATGCAGTTTTAGTGTTTTTATTCCGGAAAGTGTTTCCAGTGTTATGTTTGTTTTTGACGTCAGCCCTTCCTCATAAAGATATTTGCCTATGCAGCGACTTGCATTTCCGCACATACGGGCTTCGGAGCCGTCTGCATTGAAGATTCGCATGCTGAAATCCGCGGCTTCCGAGTTGCCTATAAGTACCAGGCCGTCGCTGCCTATTCCTGTATGTGGCTTGCTCCATTCCACTGCCAGGTCTTCAGGATTATCTATCGGATAATGCATGGTGTTTACATATATATAATCGTTTCCCGCACCATGCATCTTTGTGAATTTTATATTCATCTTTTGATAATTAATAATTAACAATTAAAAATTAAGAACTAAAGACCAGTGCCCATCAATTGAAAATTCCCTCTTAGTATGCAGCTTCGTGCACACCAGCTACCGCACGTCCGCTTGGGTCGTTCATATTCTTGAACGAAGCATCCCAGGCAAGTGCTTCGGCCGTAGAGCATGCTACACTTGGCACACTTGGAACGGATTTGGCTGCGGAATCGCTTGGAAAATGTTCCTCGAATATGCTGCGATAGTAATATTCTTCCTTGTTTTGTGGAGGGTTTATAGGGAAACGCTCTGCGGCATGTTTCATTTGTTCATCGCTTACGGCAGCCGATGTGACAGCTTTCAGTGTGTCTATCCATGAATATCCCACGCCATCGGAGAATTGTTCTTTCTGTCGCCATGCCACCTCTTCAGGAAGAAGTGATGAGAACGCGTCGCGCACTATTTTCTTTTCAATCTCTTTGCCCGGACACATCTTTACTGCCGGATTCAGACGCATTGCCACATCAAGAAACTCTTTGTCAAGAAACGGGACTCTTCCTTCCACGCCCCATGCTGAAAGTGACTTGTTTGCCCGCAGGCAATCGTATAGATGAAGTTTTGACAGCTTGCGTACAGTCTCTTCATGAAATGCACGCGCGTCCGGTGCTTTGTGGAAATACAGGTATCCGCCAAATACTTCATCGGCTCCTTCGCCGCTCAGTACCATCTTTATACCCATGGATTTTATTACGCGTGCTAGCAAATACATTGGGGTAGAGGCACGGACTGTCGTAACATCGTATGTCTCTATATAATATATAACGTCGCGTATCGCATCTAGTCCTTCCTGGATTGTATAGTTGATTTCGTGATGCACTGTGCCTATGTGTTCGGCTACCATAC
This sequence comes from Candidatus Phocaeicola faecipullorum, assembly GCA_018884025.1. Lineage (GTDB taxonomy): Bacteria > Bacteroidota > Bacteroidia > Bacteroidales > Bacteroidaceae > Phocaeicola > Phocaeicola faecipullorum. Next base: position 36,272 of record JAHLFB010000139.1, on the reverse strand, counting down.
GTGCTTTTTCCAGATCAGGCGCTCCTTTCAGACCAACAGCAAACGAATGAAGCTGCGGCCACCATGCATCCTGCTTGCCGTCGGTCTCTACACGCTTGTCGGCAAATTGTTTTGCTACGGCAGATATGACCGACGAATCTAATCCTCCTGAAAGCAGTACACCATATGGTACATCGCTCATAAGCTGGCGTTTGACGGCGCTTTCAAGTGCCGTACAGACATCGTTTACTTGAACTTTGTATGCTTCATCTGCCGGAAGGATGGCGTATCTGTCTTTTACTGCTTCGTATTCAGTCCAGTCACGTTCATACCATTTATGCATTTTCCCTTCTTTGCTCCAGTAATAATGTCCTGGCAGGAAAGGCTCATATTCGTCGCACATTCCTTCAAGTGCTTTAAGTTCACTTGCACAGTAAATGGTTCCGTCGGCATCGTGTCCGATATATAGAGGTATGACGCCTATAGGATCGCGTGCTATCAGAAACTCGTCGCGTTCCTCATCGTATAAGGCGAAAGCGAAGATTCCGCTTAGTTTTTCCAAGAAGTCAATTCCGTATTGCCTGTATAGCGCAAGTATCACTTCGCAATCGCTTCCTGTCTGAAATTCGTATTTCCCTGCAAATTCCGCCCGTATTTCGCGGTGGTTGTATATCTCTCCGTTTACTGCCAGAATTTGTTTCTTGTCCGGTGAGAACAGAGGTTGTCCTCCGCTTTGAGGGTCAACTATTGACAGACGTTCGTGTGCCAGTATGGCTGAACCGCCACAGTATATTCCGCTCCAGTCCGGACCACGGTGGCGTATGCGCTTAGCCATGGTAAGAGCCTTTAGCCTCAGTTCAGGCGTTTGCTGCTTTATATTGAATATGCATGCTATTCCACACATAGTTTTCTAGTTAATTAAGAATTAATAATTAAAAATTAAAAGCTGGTAGATGCTGTTATTTTTCATTATTAATTCTTCATTGTTAATTATTAATTATCAAACATTTTTTCTATCTCTTTTGCCGCATTGCGTCCTGCCGCAATACATTTTACTACCAGCGACGGACCCGTAGCCGCATCGCCTGCTACTACAGCATTCTTAGGCAGTTCCGGAAGCTGTGGCTTCAGAAATCCCATTGCCAGTAGTACAAGGTCGGCTTTGATTATTTCTTTCTTTCCGGTAGGTTTCATAGTGGGGCGTCCTCCGTCTGCGGCCGGTATCCATTCCACTTCTTCCACTTCTACACCAGTCACCTTTCCGTTCTTGCCTATGAATTTGTTGGAATTTAAACTCCAGCGTCTTGTACAGCCTTCTTCGTGGCTTGAACTGGTCTTCAGTACTACCGGCCATTGTGGCCAAGGTGTAGCAGGATTATATCCTACAGGAGGTTTTGGCATTATTTCAATCTGAGTAACATCCAATGCTCCTTGTCTGTGTGAAGTTCCTATACAGTCGCTTCCTGTGTCACCACCGCCAATAACCAGAACATGTTTGCCGCGTGCTGATATCCTGTCTTTCTCAGGGATGTCTTGTCCGGCTAATATTCTGTTTTGCTGCGCCAGTATTTCCATTGCGAAATGTATTCCTGAGAGTTCTCGTCCCGGTATTTTCAAATCACGTGCCTGTGGGGTTCCAGTACATATCGCGTATGCATCAAATCCTTCAGGCAAGTGTTCCAAATCTATATTTTCGTTTGTCTTGAAGATTATGCCTTCATCTTCCATTATCTGGAGTCTTCGGTTTATGATGTTTTTGCCAAGTTTGAAGTTCGGTATTCCGTATCTCAGTAAGCCTCCAGCCATCTCGTCACGCTCGAATACGGTGACTTCATACCCGCGACGGTTTAACTGGTTTGCTGCTGCCAGTCCTGCAGGACCAGAACCTATTACAGCTACTTTCTTGCCGTTCCTTTCATATTTTTTAGGAATAACATATCCTTCGCGGAATGCAGCTTCTATGATTGCGGCTTCGTCTTCACGGATGGTGACAGGCGAGTCGATGCTTAGTTTCAATACGCATGATTTCTCACACAATGCAGGACAGATTCTTCCTGTAAATTCAGGAAAATCATTTGTAATGCTTAATATTTCGTATGCTTTGCGCCAGTCTCCTTTACAAAGCGCGTCCTGAAATTCCGGAGGACGGTTGCCTAAAGGACATGCCCAGTGGCAAAAAGGTACTCCGCAGTCCATACATCTGCTGGCTTGCAGCTTGCGTTCTCCTGTGTTCAGTGTCTGTTCTACTTCACTGTAATCGGTTATACGTTCATGTACCGGACGATAACCGGCCTCTTGTCGAGGTATATTTAGAAATGCTTTAGGATTTCCCATGTTATTCAGTTAATAATTAAGAAAGTTATAAAGTATTATAGAAGGTATCAGTCCGAAAAATCCGGACTTCAGGAGGTAAAGCTCAATACCTTTATCTTCTCTACCTTCTTTACCTCCTTTATCTCCTTTACCTTCTTTAAACAATCAATAGTCTCTCTGTACTTCCGCAATCTTCTGTTGTAGTTTACGCATCTGTTCTTCAGCCAGCACTCGCTTGTATTCTATCGGAGTTACTTGTATGAACTCGTCAATATGCTCTTGCCAGCCGTCCAGTATGGTGCGTGCCAGTTTTGAACCGGTGAACTTCCAGTGTTTTTCTATCAGTTCTTTCAATTCTTTGCGTGATGCAGAGTCTTCGAGCAAGCTTAGTTCCACCATTTCCATATTGCAGAAATAATCGAAACGGTGTTCCGGGTCCCATACGTAAGCTATACCGCCACTCATTCCGGCAGCAAAGTTACGTCCTGTGTCTCCCAATACCACTACACGTCCTCCGGTCATATATTCGCAACAGTGGTCTCCTACACCTTCCACTACGGCAATCGCCCCGGAATTTCTGACAGCAAATCTTTCGCCTACACGTCCGTTTATATATACTTCGCCTTTTGTTGCGCCATACATCAGTGTATTGCCGGCTATAGTATTTTTTGAAGCGTCGAATACAGAGCCGGATGGAGGCAACAGACATATTCGTCCGCCGCTCAGGCCTTTACCAACGTAGTCGTTAGCCTCGCCTTCCAGACGGAATGTAATTCCGGATGTAAGGAACGCTCCGAAACTTTGTCCTGCCGATCCTTTGAATTTTACGTTTATTGTTCCGTCAGGCAAACCGGCATGTCCGTATCTTCTTGCCACCTCACCGGAAAGCATTGCTCCTGCTGAACGGTCTGTATTGGCAATAGTGTATTCCAGTTCTATTGGTTTGCGGTTGTCCAGCGCTTCTTTTGCGGCCGATATCATTGCCCTGTCTTTTATTCCGAGCAAATCAAGTGGCTTGTCTGCCGTATGGTGAATATCTGCACTGTTTTCTATCTTATGAAGAATACGTCCGAAATCCAATCCGTTCATTTTTCCTGTATGTCCGGCTATGTCAGCCTGTATCAGGTCTGTACGTCCTACAATATCTTCCAGTCTGGTAAATCCCATTTCTGCCAGATATTCTCTTACTTCTTCAGCAAGGAATCTGAAGTAATTTACTACATATTTATAATGTCCGCGGAAGTGCTCGCGCAATCTTTCATCCTGTGTAGCTACTCCTACAGGACACAGGTTGGTATGGCATTTTCTCATCATTACACATCCTAATACTATCAGGACTGAAGTTCCGAATGCAAATTCTTCGGCTCCCAGCAATGCCATGCTTATTATATCACGTCCGGTTTTCAACTGTCCGTCGGTTTGTAGTCTTACCTGTCCTCTCAGACCGTTAAGAACCAGTGTCTGTTGTGTTTCGCTCAGACCTATTTCCGGTGGTATTCCGGCATATCGCATAGAAGATGCCGGCGATGCTCCCGTGCCACCTTCCGCTCCGGATATTACTATAAGGTCTGCCTTTGCCTTTGCCACTCCGGCCGCTATGGTTCCCACTCCGCTTTCAGCTACAAGTTTTACGCTTATTGCCGCGCGCGGGTTTACGTTTTTCAGGTCGAAGATAAGCTGTGCCAAGTCTTCTATTGAATATATATCGTGATGAGGCGGAGGTGATATAAGCGATATACCAGGTATTGAATGTCTGGTGCGGGCAATAACCTCGTCCACCTTAAAACCTGGCAATTGTCCTCCTTCACCCGGTTTAGCTCCTTGAGCCACCTTAATCTGTATCTCCTCTGCGTTTATCAGATATTCAGTAGTGACGCCGAAACGTCCTGAAGCTATCTGCTTAGTCTTGCTACAGAGACTTATGTCCTCATTGTCTTTGTCGGAGTGGTAAACAGAAGAAAAACGTGAACTGTCTTCTCCTCCTTCACCCGTATTACTTCGTGTGCCAAGACTGTTCATGGCCAATGCCAGTGCTTCGTGTGCCTCCTTGCTGATAGCTCCGAACGACATGGCACCCGTTACAAAATGTTTAACTATCTCTTCTACAGGCTCTACCTGGTCAATGCTTATAGGGTTTTTCCTGAAACTGAAGAAGTCGCGGATAAATATAGGACTTTCCTTCTCGTCGGCCTTATGTGTGAATTCCTTGAATTTCTTGTAGCTGCCTGTTCTGGTAGCCAGTTGCAGCAGGCTTATAGTATCAGGGTTCCATGCGTGCTTTTCTCCGTCTTTCCTGTAAGAGAACATACCTATGTTTTCAAGGATTGACTTCGACTCGTCTTCTGATATGGCAATTCCAGAACGGTGGAATCTCAAGTAATCGTTGGCTATATCTTTAAGGCCTGCTCCTCCTATAGTTGATACATCCGTACCGAAATACCTTTTCATAACTTCGGAATCCAGTCCGACAGCTTCAAATAATTTCGCGCCACGATAAGAACGTATCGTACTTATACCCATCTTGCTCATGACTTTGTAAAGTCCCTTGCAAAGAGCTTTGATATAATTCTTTTCGGCAGTGTTGTAGTCAAGCTGTACGTCGCCTTTTTTTACCAGTCCGTCTATAACGGCAAAAGCCATATACGGGCATAGTGCGCTTGCTCCGTAACCCAACAATAATGCCGCATGCATAACCTCACGTGCTTCGCCGCTTTCCACAATAAGTGCGGTCTGTACACGTTTCTGTACAGATATTAGGTGATGATGTACGGCACTTACCGCAATTAACGACGGTACAGGGGCATGTGCTGCGTCAACATCCCTGTCGGACAGAACAATATAATTTGCTCCTGAGTCAACAGCTTCTTCAGCACTTTTACAAAGATTTTCTATAGCCTGTCTTAATCCTTCAGCTCCTTCCTCTGCCTTGAACACCATTTTCAGTTTTACAGTGCTGAATCCTTTGTAACGTATATTACAGAGAATATCAAGCTGAGTGTTGGTCAGTACCGGATGCGGTAGTCTCACCATTTTGCAGTGGCTTGCGCTAGGATTTAAAATGTCGCTGCCTACTGCGCCTATATATTCAGTGAGCGACATTACCAATTCCTCACGTATAGGGTCAATGGCCGGATTTGTCACCTGTGCGAACTGTTGGCGGAAATAGTTGAACACGGACTGTGGCTTCTCGCTCAATACTGCCAGTGGTGTGTCATTACCCATTGATGCTGTAGGTTCAGCTCCTGTAGCACACATAGGAGTAAGAGTACGTTCTACATCTTCACGTGTATATCCGAATATGCGGAGTTTTCTTCCAGCTTCAGGAACGGAGTTTTCCACTTTACGTCCGCTACGGAGAGTATCCAGTTCTATTCTGTTTGCTGCCAGCCATTCAGTATATGGAAGAGCTGACGCCAGATTTTCCTTTACCTCTTTATCATAGAATATCTTGCCTTCCTGCGTGTCTATAAGCAGTATCTTTCCTGGTTCAAGACGTCCTTTTGCCTCTATTTCGTCAGGGTTGAAACTTATTGTACCGGTTTCGCTCGCCACTACCATTGTACCACTTTTCGTTACCAGCCACCTTGCTGGACGCAGACCGTTGCGGTCCAACATACCTCCTGCATATCTTCCGTCGCTGAAGAGGAGAGCGGCAGGTCCGTCCCACGGTTCCATCAGTATTGAGTGATATTCATAGAAATCTTTCAGTTTCTGGCTGATAGGATTTTTTTCGTTAATTGATTCAGGCACCATCATGGCCAGTGCATGTGGCAGACTAAGTCCTGACATTACGAAAAATTCCAATACATTGTCCATAGAGGCACTGTCGCTCATTCCCGGCTGTATTATAGGACGTATTTGTGAGATATCTCCAAGTTTCTCAGACGACAATACGCTTTCCCTGGCCTCCATCCATGCCCTGTTTCCACGGATAGTGTTTATCTCGCCGTTGTGTGCCATCATGCGGAACGGTTGTGCCAGGCTCCATGTAGGAAATGTATTCGTACTGAAGCGTGAATGTACCAATGCCAGCGCGCTGGTAAAATAAGGTTGCGTCAAATCAGTATAATACCCTCTCAGTTGGGTTGATGTGAGCATTCCTTTGTAAACCATGTTCTTGCTCGACAGTGATACTATATAGAAGTCTTTGTGTTGTATCCTGTTTTCAATCTTTTTCCTTATTATATATAGCTTTTTCTCAAGTTCCGTTTCGTCTGTTCCGGCTGTTACGAAAATCTGTTTCACATCCGGTTCTGTAGCTTGCGCATCTTTGCCCAGGATAGAAGAATTTACCGGTACTGAACGAACGTGCATAAGAGTCATGTTCTCCCGTTCTATTTCTTCTATCATCACGCTCATAATGTTCTGTTGCACATCCTTGTCGCGTGGCATGAAAACTAACCCTGTGCCATATTTACCTTTTTCAGGAACAGGTATTCCCTGCAGCAGGATGAATTCATGCGGTATCTGAATCATGATACCCGCACCATCACCGGTTTTACTGTCAGCACCTTCTGCTCCACGATGTTTCATGTTTTCCAACACTTTCAGGGCTGAGTCTATCAGTTCGTGCGATTTTGCGCCGTGAAGGTTTACTATCATTCCCACACCGCAAGCGTCATGCTCATTTTCAGGGCTATATAATCCCTGCTGGGCATTTCTTCTGATAAAATGATTCTCTTTCATTGTGTTTTGGTTTCTTTATGTATTTAAATCTCGTTTGTTTGTATTATTTTGTACTGCAAAAGTATTTATTTATGAAATTTGTGAATCCGTTTTTGTCCTTTTTCTGAAAAAAAAAATAGTGAGCTATAAAGAATGCTTACAATAAGATATTTGATAGGTGTGTATTGGTTTTAGATTGAAATTAAATATATTATTTTAGGTTATGAATTAAAACTATGTTTTTCTACTTTTCCAATTTTTTATATTATAGAACATGTTCTTTGGTATGAAAATATTTATTTTTGTGCCGAATGAAAACAAGTATATAAATATGTGTGGAATCGTAGGATATATAGGCAAGCGGCAGGCTTGGCCTGTTCTTGTTGAGGGACTCCGTAAGTTGGAGTATAGGGGATATGACAGTGCGGGAGTCGCGCTGGTGAGTGCTCCCGGAGATATGAAAGTTTATAAATCAGTTGGTAAAGTAGCCGATTTGGAACGTGTTGTCGCAGGTAAAGATACGTCGGCCTCTACAGGTATAGCTCATACCAGATGGGCTACACATGGTGAGCCAAGTACAGTCAATTCGCACCCGCATACATCTATGGACGGACGTCTGGCTCTTGTTCATAACGGTATAATAGAGAATTATGCCATACTGAAACAGAAACTCGCAGACAAAGGATATGTATTCAGCAGCAGTACCGACACAGAGGTGCTGGTGCAGCTTATAGACTATATCCAGACAGAAGGCAGTCTTGATCTTCTGACGGCTGTTCAGCTGGCTTTGAAAGAAGTGATAGGAGCATATGCGATTGCCGTTGTTGACAGAGATAACCCTGATGTGATTATCGCGGCACGCAAGAGCAGCCCTTTGGTGGTAGGAATAGGCGATGACGAGTATTTCCTGGCGTCGGATGCCACCCCGATGGTGGAATATACCAACAAGGTGATATATCTTTCAGACGGAGAAATAGCAGTATTACGAAGCGGTGAGCAGGTAAGGATAGTCAATCTTGACAATGTAGAATGCTCCCATGAGGCACAGACAATAGCCATGAATATCGGTCAGTTGCAGAAAGGCGGATATCCACATTTCATGATAAAGGAGATATTCGACCAGCCGGAATGTATAGCCGACTGCATGCGCGGGCGCCTGAATGCCGATACCTGTTCAGTGGTTCTTTCTGCCGTAAACGAACATAGGGAGAGGTTTGTCAGTGCCAGCCGTTTCGTCATTGTGGCATGTGGAACATCATGGCATGCCGGCCTGATAGGGAAACAGCTGATTGAAACCATGTGCCGCATCCCGGTGGAAGTGGAATATGCTTCGGAGTTTCGTTACCGTAATCCCGTTATATCACCGTCGGATGTAGTGATAGCCATCTCCCAAAGCGGTGAGACAGCCGATACACTTGCAGCCATCGAACTGGCACACAGCCGTGGAGCATTTGTTTACGGCATATGCAATGTCGTAGGCTCGTCCATCGCCCGTGCCACTGATGCGGGCTCATACATACATGTGGGTCCGGAGATAGGTGTGGCGTCAACCAAAGCCTTTACCGGACAGGTGGCCGTACTTCTTATGTTCGCTCTCTCGCTAGCTAAAGAGACAGGCACGATATCGTCCGAAGAATATACCAGTACCGTCGCGTCGCTCGATGCCATTCCCGACAAGATGCGTCAGGTATTGAAGCAGAATGATTATATAGCAGGAATGTCGCGTATGTTTACCTATGCGCGCAATTTCATTTATCTCGGACGCGGATATTCATTCCCTATAGCGCTTGAAGGCGCTCTGAAGCTAAAGGAAATATCATATATACATGCCGAGGGTTATCCTGCCGCCGAAATGAAACACGGTCCCATAGCCCTTATTGACGCGGATATGCCGGTAGTGGTAATAGCCACACGTTCTCCGCTTTACGATAAGGTACTGAGCAATGTACAGGAAATCAAGGCACGCGGCGGAAGGGTAGTGGCCGTAGTTACCGAAGGCGATACTGTAATCAGCTCTCTTGCCGATTTCAGCATTCAGGTACCGGCAGTACCCGAATGTCTTGACGCCCTGGTAACATCTATTCCACTGCAGCTCATGGCATACCACATAGCCGTATGCCGCGGACTCGATGTTGACCGTCCACGAAATCTTGCAAAATCAGTTACTGTAGAGTAACTCAGGATGCTTATCTCAGTCTTGTAAGAGCTATTTTTATAACCTTCTGTACGGGTGCGTCTGGCTCCTCGTGAAGAATCTGTCCTACCACTTTTTGCGACGGAGCCTGTGCAAATCCCAACATAGTGAGGGCGGCTACAGCCTCCTCATATATTTCAGAATTGGCATTTGATATAGGTGTAGTTGTGCTTCCGGCGCTTTCTACGCCTATGTTCTGTATCTTGTCTTTCAGTTCTACTATTATTCTCTGCGCTGTTTTCAGACCTATGCCCTTCACCATTTTCAGCAGCTTTTCGTTTCCGCTGCTTATCACGTTGCACAGCTCCATCGGGCTGAGTGCCGACAGTATCATCCTTGCCGTGTTTCCTCCTATGCCGGACACAGTAATCAGCATCAGGAAGAGTTCTCTTTCCTGCTTTGTGGAAAATCCGTAGAGAACATATGCGTCTTCCCTTATAGCCTCATATATATATAGTTTCACGTCTGTCTTTCCCTGTATGGCTGAGAATGTGTTCAGCGAAATGTTTATACCGTATCCCACTCCGTTACAGTCAACTACCGCCATGGTAGGAGTGATATCATCAAGTTTACCTTTTATATATTCAATCATATTTTTCTTATAAATTATAATTTAATGGCAAAAATAACTATATCAAAGTTATAAATCGTAAGTTGTGTGCGAAATATTTCAAAAAACGTCCTTTTTTTTCTCTTTAGAACAATTCTAATTTCTTAATTTTGCATCGCCATGATGATAAGACCATTATTGATGGCAAATATAAATAAGAATAAACAATTAAACACCAATAAGATTATGAAAAAGATTAGAGCAGCCGTAGTAGGTTACGGAAATATCGGAAAGTTTGCAATCGAAGCTCTTGAGGCAGCTTCAGATTTTGAAATAGCAGGTGTAGTTCGTCGTAACGGCGACGCAGACAAACCAGCAGAACTTGCTCCATACAAGGTTGTTAAGGATATTAAGGAACTTGAAGGAGTAGATGTCGCTATTCTTGCCACTCCTACACGCAGTGTTGAAAAGTATGCGAAAGAAATTCTTGCACTCGGAATAAATACTGTTGACAGTTTTGATATCCACACACAGATTACATCTTTGCGCCGTACACTGGGCGAAACAGCAAAGGCACACAATGCTGTTTCAATCATTGCCGCTGGTTGGGATCCGGGAAGCGATTCAGTAGTACGTACACTTCTTGAAGCCATTGCTCCAAAAGGTATCACATATACCAACTTCGGTCCGGGACGCAGTATGGGACACTCTGTTGCGGTACGTGCCATTGCAGGTGTAAAGGATGCTTTGTCAATGACTATCCCTGTAGGAACAGGTATTCACCGCCGTATGGTATATGTAGAACTTGAAGAAGGAGCCGATTTCAAGACTGTTGAGGCTGCAATCAAGTCGGACGCATACTTCGTAAACGACGAAACACACGTTATACAGGTACCATGTGTTGACGACCTTAATGATGTCGGTCACGGTGTGAACCTTGTACGTAAAGGTGTTTCCGGCAAGACACACAATCAGTTGTTCGAGTTCGACATGAAGATAAACAATCCGGCACTTACAGCACAGGTATTGGTTTGTGTAGCCCGTGCTTCAATGCGTCAGCAGCCAGGATGTTATACTATGGTTGAAGTTCCTGTAATCGACCTTCTTGCAGGCGACCGTGAAGAACTTATTTCTCACCTTGTATAAAAAGAAATTTATCAATCTTTCCATAAATCTCTTTCCCGATAAGTTTTGGGAGAGAGATTTTTTTTATTTCCTTTGCATGTATAATTTAAAAACTTACAAATATGATTTTAGGAAGCATAGTTTGGGATGTCGATCCTATACTCCTGCGTCTTGGTTCTATAGAACTAAGATGGTACGGTTTAATGTGGGGATTGGGATTTATCCTGGCATACGAAATGGGTTCGCGTGTGTTTAAAAAAGAAGGCCATCCCGACGACTGGGCAGATAAATTGTTTGTCTATTGTATCGTCAGTGCTGTAGTTGGAGCCCGTTTGGGACATTGCCTTTTTTACGAATGGGATTATTACAGTGCGCATCCCGTAGAGATACTCAAAATCTGGAAAGGAGGTTTGGCCAGCCATGGAGGTGTATTCGCCTTGATATTGGCTTTGATATGGTATTCAAAGAAGGTAACGCACAAGAGTGTATGGTGGTTGTTCGACCGTCTGATACCGGCAGTGGCAGTGGTATGTGCATGTATTCGTTTCGGAAATCTGATGAACTCCGAGATATTCGGTTATCCTACAGACCTGCCATGGGGATTTGAATTTGTCCGCTCGCGTGAATGGCAGGAACTGTATAATCAGAATGGAGTGGCTCAGGCATGTCACCCTACACAGATTTACGAGATGCTGTATTGCGCCGTAGCCTTTGTTTTCTCATGGTTGGCATATAATAAGTTCGGGCTTCAGAAACGCATTGGTCTCATAACCGGAGTATCACTTCTTATTTTCTTCGGAGCCCGTCTCGGATTGGAATTTATAAAGAATCCTCAGGTTGCCGAAGAAGTTGGCATGACTCTGAATATAGGCCAGTGGTTAAGTGTACCGCTCATATTATTAGGCATATATCTGATTGCTACCAGCGGAAAGCGCAAAGAAGCTTTTTAGCATATAATTATATAAAAAAAATGCCTCGTCATTTGAATCTAAACGCTTCGTTGTTTTAATTCAAATGACGAGGCATTTTTTCTTTGCTCTTTATTTTAATTTAATAATGTCCTTATTCTCTATTCAATATTTATAAAATTGTTTCTTATCTGAGTAAAAATGATACATGAAACATTTGTTATTGTGTATGAAACATTCGTTATATTTGTTATATAATTCACGCTTTACATTTGTAACACTTTGATAAATTAATTTTTTTAATCAACTCATTTTTTTTAATTTAATGCGTATGAAAAGCATAAGAAGAAAATTCTTTCTTGCGTTATTCTTATCTATATGCATAGTTGTGCATGCGCAAGATTTGGTGGTTCAGGGAACGGTCATTTCTGCCGTTGATAATTTCCCTGTAATTGGAGCAACTGTAGTGGAGAATGGTAATAATACCAACGGTACTATTACTGATTTTGACGGTAAATTTACATTGAATGTTGCTTCCGGAAGTTCAATCACTGTTTCTTTTGTCGGTTTCAAGACAGTTACTCTTAAAGCTGAAAGCATGATGAACATTGTGCTTGATGAAGATTCAGAGGTTCTTGAAGAAGTTGTGGTAACGGGTTATACCACTCAACGTAAGGCTGACCTTACCGGTGCCGTTTCTGTTGTCAGTATGGACGAAATCTCAAAACAGAACGAAAACAATCCCATGAAAGCTCTTCAGGGAAGGGTTCCAGGTATGAATATTACAGCTGACGGTAACCCAAGCGGTTCAACAACAATCCGTATCCGTGGTATCGGAACATTGAACAACAATGACCCTTTATACATTATTGATGGTGTGCCTACAAAGGGTGGTATGCATGAGTTGAATGGTAACGATATCGAGTCTATTCAGGTGTTGAAAGATGCCGCTTCTGCTTCAATCTATGGTTCGCGCGCGGCAAACGGTGTTATCATTGTAACAACTAAGAAAGGTAAGCAAGGTCAGATTAAAGTTAATTTTGACGCTTCGGTATCTGCTTCTATGTACACAAACAAGATGGAAGTCCTTAATGCCAGAGAATATGGTCAGGCTATGTGGCAAGCTTATGTAAACGATGGTCAGGATCCGAATACAAATGCTTTGGGATATTCTTATAATTGGGGATACGACCAGAATGGTATTCCTGTATTGCATGGAATCAGCATGTCACGTTTCTTGGATTCTGCGAATACTGTTCCTTCTGCTGATACAGATTGGTTTGACGAAATCAGCCGTACCGGTGTGATACAGCAATATAATCTTTCTGTAAGTAATGGTTCCGAGAAAGGTTCATCTTATTTCTCACTCGGATACTATAAGAATAATGGTATTATAAAGACTTCTGATTTCGAGCGTTTCTCAGCTCGTATGAATTCAGATTATAACTTGATTGAAAACATCCTTACTATTGGGGAACATTTTACAGTTAACAGAACATCTGAAGTTGTTGCTCCTGGTGGTTTCCTTCAGAATGTTTTGCAGGCTAACCCTTCTTTGCCGGTGTATACTAATGAAGGAGAATATGCAGGTCCGGTTGGTGGTTATCCTGACCGTGAAAACCCTGTAGCTCGCCTTGAAAGAAATTCTGATACCAAATATTACTACTGGAGAATGTTTGGTGATGCATATATCAATCTTAATCTATTCAAAGGATTTAATGTCCGTTCTACTTTTGGTATCGACTATTCGCAGAAACAGCAGAGAATATTCACATATCCTATCACTGAAGGTAACGTGGCCAATGACAAGAATGCTGTAGAGGCTAAACAGGAACACTGGATGAGATGGATGTGGAATGCTGTTGCTACATATAATTTTGAAAAAGGCAAGCACAGAGGTGATGCTATGGTTGGTGTTGAATTGAATAACGAAGACAATACATGGTTCTCAGGTTACAAAGAAGATTTTTCAATTCTGACTCCTGATTTCATGTGGCCTGATGCCGGAGTAGGTACTGCGCAGGCTTACGGTTCTGGCGACGGTTATTCATTGGTATCATTCTTTGGTAAATTCAACTATACATACAATGACAAGTATCTGGCTTCATTGACTGTACGTCGGGATGGTTCTTCAAGGTTCGGTAAAAACAACCGTTTTGCCACTTTCCCTTCTGTTTCTTTAGGATGGCGTATGAGTCAGGAAGAGTTTATGAAAGATATAGAATGGCTTGATGACCTTAAGGTGAGAGCGTCTTGGGGACAGACTGGTAACCAGGAAATCTCTAATACTGCACGTTATACTCTTTATGTTCCTAACTATGGCGTGACAGAATCAGGAGGTCAGAGCTACGGTACATCTTATGATATCGAAGGTACTAACGGAGGTAAGAATTTACAATCTGGATTTAAACGTAACCAGTTAGGTAATGATGACATAAAATGGGAAACTACTACACAGACCAATATCGGTATTGATTTCTCATTGTTTAATCAGCAAGTTTACGGATCTTTGGACTGGTTCTATAAGAAGACTACAGATATACTTGTTCAAATGGCAGGTATAGCTTCGATGGGTGAAGGTACCACTCAGTGGATTAACGCCGGTGAGATGGAAAACAAAGGTTTCGAGTTCAATATCGGTCACAGAAAAAGTTTCGACAACGGATTCAATTATGATCTCAATGCAAATATTTCTACTTACAGAAATAAGATTACTGCTTTGCCTATCACTGTCGCTGCCAACGGTACATTCGGTGGTAATGGCGTAGAAAGCGTTATTGGACATGCCAATGGCTCACAGGTTGGTTATGTGGCAGACGGAATATTCAAATCACAGGAAGAAGTTGATAACCATGCAACACAAGAAGGAGCCGGAGTTGGTCGTATCCGTTGGCGTGATTTGGATGGTAACGGTGTAATCAATGAAAAAGACCAGCAGTGGATTTATGATCCGACACCTGCGTTCAGCTACGGTCTGAACATGTACTTTGAATATAAGGATTTCGATTTTACAATGTTCTGGCAGGGTGTACAGGGAGTTGATATCATAAGTGACCTGAAGAAAGAAACAGACTTGTGGAGCGGTTTGAATATCGGTTTCCTGAATAAGGGTAAACGTCTTCTTGACGCTTGGACTCCATATAATTCTTCATCTGATATTCCTGCATTGACAAGAACGGACGTAAACAATGAAAAGAGAGTTTCATCTTACTTCGTAGAAAACGGTTCTTTCCTTAAATTAAGAAATATACAGTTGGGATATAACTTGCCGAAATCTATATCTCAGAAGTTTAAAGTTGACAGATTGAGATTGTATTTAAGTGCGCAGAATGTTCTTACTATAACAAGCAAGGATTTTACAGGTGTTGACCCGGAAAATCCTAATTATGGTTACCCTATTCCAATGAACCTGACATTTGGTATTAATGTAGGTTTCTGATTCTGAGGACTAACTTTTAAAAAATATAATAACTTACAAACTTACACTTATGAAAACATATATAAATATATTCATTATAAGTTTAATGCTGCTGTCATCGGGCTGTTCCGATTTTCTTGACGGCCATGCTCCACAGGGTTCTATGGATAACGAACAGCTTAATAATCCTGAATATGTAGATAATCTTGTTATTTCGGCATATGCTGTATGGATTTCTGCTGAGGATATAAATTCATCATTCTCAATGTGGAACTATGACGTACGCTCGGATGATGCCTATAAAGGTGGAAACGGTACTGAGGATGGTGACGTGTTCCATAACCTTGAAGTTTCACAGGGTATTATGACTACTGCATGGAACATCAGCGATATGTGGCAGAGACTTTACAACTGTATCTCTCGTGCTAATGCGGCTTTGCAGTTGCTCGACCAGATGGATGAAACCACTTATCCGCTGAAAAATCAGAGAATAGCGGAAATGAAGTTCTTGCGTGGACACGGACATTTCCTTTTGAAACAACTTTTCAAGAAGATAGTAATTGCCAACGATGAAAATATGTCTCCTGAGGAATATAATAATCTGTCGAATACAGTTTATACTAATGATGAACAGTGGCAGCAGATAGCAAATGATTTTCAGTTTGCATTTGATAACCTTCCTGATACTCAGGCTGACAAAGGAAGACCTACAAAAGGTGCGGCAGCTGCGTATTTGGCAAAAACTTACCTCTATAAGGCTTACAGACAGGATAATCTTGAAAACAATGAGGTTACAAGCATCAATGAGGATGATTTGAAAAATGTGGTTAAATACACAGAAGAGGCAATCATGACTGCTGGAGGATATGGTCTGGAAAGTGATTTCCACAATAACTTCCGTCCTGAGCCTGAATATGAGAACGGCAAGGAGTCTTTGTGGGCTATGCAGTATTCTATCAATGATGGTACTACTAACGGTAATTGTAATTGGTCAAACGGTCTTATCGTTCCTAATATACCGGGAGTGACAGATGGTGGATGTGACTTCTATAAGCCAAGCCAGAACCTGGTGAATGCATTCAAGACTACAATAGATGGTTATCCGATGTTTGATAATTTCAATGATGAAAACTATAATATGACTGTAGATAATGCAGACCCACGTCTGTTTCTTACAGTCGGTATGCCTGGTCTGCCTTATGAATTCAATCCTAAATATATGATGGCAAAAACATCTGTATGGAGCAGAAGTAACGGTCTTTACGGATATTATGTGACATTGAAACAGAATGTTGATCCGGACAGCAGATATCTGGTTAAAGGTTCTTGGTGGGGAACTTCTATGAACCATATTGTAATCAGATATGCTGATGTGCTTCTTATGAGAGCAGAAGCTCTTATCCAGCTTAATGACGGAAGAATTTCTGAAGCTATAGGATTGATAAATAGAATAAGAAACAGAGCGAAGACAAGTACTTCTATGATTGCAAATTATGAAGATGATTATCATGTAAAATTCTCTGTAGAACCATATTCTGATACTGATTGCAGTCAGGCTGAGGCTCTCAAGAGACTTAAGTTCGAACGTCGTTTGGAACTTGCTATGGAGTCTGACAGATTCTTCGACCTTGTTCGCTGGGGCGAAGCTGAAAGCGTTCTTAACGCATACTATGCAGGAGAAGCTGATGTCTGCTCGATTTACTCCAGTGCTAACTTTACTAAAAATAAGAATGAATATCTTCCTATTCCTTTTGCTCAGATAAGTGCCAGCAATGGTATTTATGATCAAAACTGTGGAGGATGGTAATAAATATTTAAAAGGAATAATTATGAAAACATATATAAATAAATTATATTTATTGTGTCTGACATTGTTTCTGTTTGTAATGTCAGCCTGCGATAATAAGGATGATTCAAATCTTTCATTGCAAGGGGATACATTTATAAATAAGATAGTACTTGACGATGAATATGAAGGAGTTATCGACAACGTGAACGCCAGTATAGCAGTAGAAGTACCTTTTGACTACTCAACTAAGTCTATGACTGTTAGCCAACTTGAACTTTCGGAAGGAGCTGATGCTACTGTTAAAGTGGGAGATAAGTTGAACTTCTCTTTGCCTCAAAGTGTAAGGGTATCTAATGGTGACGCTTTTTTCGATTATGTGATAAACGTCAAGAAGCATGAGGCTAAGATATCGTCTTTGACTTTGAACTCTATCTTTAACGGTATTATAGATGAAGAAACTGCTACTATAAAGGTTTATGTTACGACAGATACAAATCTTTCAAATATAGTTGTAGACTATGAAGTGAGTGCCGGAACTACTGTTTCAATAGAAAATAATTCTGTAGTTGATTTTACAAATAATAATGTAAAAATAACTGCAACTTATAAAACAGCTGTTAAAGAATATACTATTCAAATAGAACAAACAGACTTATCAGTTGAGCCTAAGGCTTTCGTAGGAATAGCAAATACTGTTTCAGAGTTGAATGATGAAACAAGAGCTGCTGCAGAATGGATGCTTAGAAATATTCCAAATACCAAATACATATCTCTTAACGAAATCAAAGATGGAAAAGTCCGTTTGACCGATTATAAGATGATTTGGTGTCATTGGGATTGGAATGGAATAGGTGATTGGCCAAGTGCAGCATATGATACAAAGGATAAGATAAGAGAATATTGGAATGCCGGAGGTAATATTTTTGCATCCCGTGAGGCAATGAGATATGTTAAGACGGATATGTGGGGTGTTTCATCTATGAATGCTGAACCTAATAATATGTGGGGTGAAAATTATGGAGTAACTACATTAAATTATAATTTGGGATTCTCTATAAATACTTATGAGGAACATGAAATATATAATGAAGTTCAAGTAGATGAAAGTAACAGTGATAAAATTGTTTATTTGCGTGAATCTGGTTGTACAACTACTGGTCGTGCTTTACAATGGGGAGTTGATTGGAAACCATATTTAAGTATGGCTGGATGGAAACTACAAACAGGGGCTACACCTTTAGCAAGTGGTATTGGCATTTACGACGTTAATCGAGTTTGTTTAGCAGAATACGGTTCAGAACCAAACGGTACTGTTATTACTTTTGGTGCATCAGGCTACGAATGGAAAGATGCAAATGTTAATAATGTATATTTCCAGAATATGGAAAAACTTACAATGAATATCATCAATTATTTATGTAAATAAAATTAAGTAGTTTATGAAAAATATGATATATACCATGCTTTTGGCTACTATGACTCTGCCAATGGCAAGCTGTAATGATGAATCTCCAGTCCTTACTCAAAAGGACTGGGATGGTACTGCAAACTATTTTTCTCCTACAGATGAAAAGACTTTTGGTACTTTTTATCAGCCATATGTGGGATTTGTTGGCGACCCGATGCCTTTCTATGACCCGGTAGCAGAAGATTTCAAAATTTTGTATCTGCGTGACCTTCGTCCTAATCCAGACTTGACATACCATCCAATATGGGGAGTATCTACTAAGGATTTCTCTTCATATACATCACTGGATGAATTAATTCCATGCGGTTCGGAAACTGAGGCTGATGCTGCTATAGGAACAGGTTCTACTATATATAACGAGGCGGACAAGACATATTATACTTTCTACACCGGTCATACAGCATCTCAGGAAATCATAATGCTTGCCACTTCTGCCGATTTTAAGACCTGGACTAAGAACAGGATGCTTTATCTTCAGGGTGATGACTATGGCTACGATGTGAAGAACTTCCGCGACCCTTTTGTGTTTAAGGGTGATGACGGACTGTTCCACATGATTGTTTCTACAAATAAGGAAGGTAAAGGGGTTCTTGCAGAGTTGATTTCTTCTGATTTGATGGTATGGACAGATAATGGCGTTTTCCTGAATAACCGTTGGGGCAGATTCTATGAATGTGCCGATATCTTTAAGATGGGCAATTGGTGGTATCTGGTATATTCAGACCAGAATGTGTATGAGAGAAGAGTTCAGTATTTCAAGGCTGAAACGCTGGATGAACTTAAAAATGTACTCCAAGACGAAAACAATCCTGAATGGCCGGACAATCATAACGGTTATCTTGATTCAAGAGCTTTTTATGCCGGAAAGACTGCTTCTAATGGAACTGACAGATATATCTGGGGATGGTGTCCTACAAGAAAAGGAAATGATAATACTGAAGTAAGCAGTGATAAGGAGCCTGAATGGGCTGGTGCATTGGTCGCTCATAAGCTTATCCAACATGAAAACGGTTCTCTTACTTTAGGGCCTGTAGAAGGTTTTGCCAATAAATATAACAAGACTTCCGACGTGAAGGTTATGGCTCAGTCTGAGAACGGAGTTCAGATGAATAACGGAACCTATTCTTTGTCTGCAGGCAGCTACGTTCTGTTTAACAGGCTTAATGTGCATAACAAGATAACATTCAAGGTTACGACTTCTACATCTACTGATAAATTCGGTTTCTCTTTCTGCCGTGGAAATGATTCAGAGAAATTCTATAGTATTATTATCAATCCGGAAGAAGATGGAGCTAAGAAGAAACTGAATTTTGAGGAAGAAGGTGGAAAAGGTTTTATCTTAGGGGCCGACAGTTATTACTTTGAAACTCCTGCAGACAATACTTACAATGTAACAATTCTTACAGACAATTCAGTATGCGTAGTTTATATAAACGATGTACTTGCATATACCAACAGAATTTATGTTATGCAGAAAAATTGCTGGTCTATCAATTGTTATGATGGAAGTGCAACAGTAAGTGATATTAATGTAATGTATTATTAAATAGACTATAATTAATTATAGCTGTTTGTTCCGTGCTGTTTATCTGTATTGTGCTTAGGGTTTCTTTTAGATAAGCAGTCGCGGACGGCAGTTATAGTTTTTTCCCAAGTCTAAAGCTTATTAATCTCAAGGATATGAGAAAAATATTTGCACTATTGGCTTTTTCGCTTATTTCCTCAGTAGCATATCCTCAATATAATGAGAGTTACAGGTCGGTTTATCATTTCGCTCCGAAAACAGGTGGTATAGGTGACCCTTGCGGTTTGATTTATAACAAAGGAAAATATAATTTGTTTTGGTGGGGTAGAGCATACACAGAAGATTTTACAAGTTATAAAGAAACTTCTTCAAGAGCGGTTGTAGGTGATGATAATAGCTTCATGTATTTTACCGGCTCCTGTGTAGTTGACAAAAACAATACAGCATCGTTTGGCAAGGACAAGGTGATAGCTGTCTATACCATGGCAAATAAGAAAAATAAAATCCAGTCGCAGGGACTTTCAGTAGAAGGCGATGACGGATTGATGCATTATTATGAAGGCAATCCTGTGCTTGATATAAATTATGAGGATTTTCGCGATCCTACGGTTTTCTGGTATGAGCCGGAGCAGAAATGGGTAATGGTGATAGCTTTGCCTATAGAAAGAAAAATCAGATTCTATTCTTCAGCAGATTTGAAGCAGTGGGATTGGATGAGTGATTTCGGACAGTTGGGATCGTGCGAGAATATATGGGAATGTCCTGATATCTATGCATTACCTTTGGATGAAGATTCCAACAATAAGAAATGGGTGTTGATGACATCGGTTGGTCCGAACAAAGGACAGTATTTTATTGGTACTTTCAACGGTAAATCTTTCGAGTTGGACGAAGATTGCAGAGAATTTCTTCTTGAAGGTAAAGGACTCAAAGGTGATGTCTTTGCTGATTTCGATGCGAATGACTATGGAGATTGGAAATACAAAGGTGAGGCATTCTGGATGTCGCCCCGCAGAAATAACACTTCTGCTCATCTTGGCTCGGGTATGGCTTCGTCATACGGTGGAGGTGATAGAATGAAAGGAACATTGCTTTCTCCGGAGTTTGTAATATCATCGACGGCAATTAACTTTCTTATTGCCGGCGGAAATCATCCCGGAAAGACATGTATTGATTTGCTTGTCAATGATTCTGTAGTAAGAACAGCTACCGGCGGCAATTCTTCATATCTGAAATGGAATGGATGGAATGTTTCAGACTATATTGGAAGTAAGGCCAGAATAAGGATAAATGACGATTATGACGGCGAGGATTTCGGTTTTATCAGTGTTGACCATATAATGTTCTCTGACGAGCTGATGACTAACAATATGGAGCATGCCTTATGGGTGGACGAAGGAAGTGACTTCTATGCTGCCAGAGCTTTTAAAGATTATGACGGTACACTTGATGAAACTGTATGGATGGGGTGGATGAATAATTGGGATTATGCCAGGGGCGAAATACCTGCCTCCAGAGGTTTTGGATTCTGGTCTATTCCGCGTACTATATCTTTAAAAACCTTACCAGAGGGGGTACGTATGGTTCAGGAGCCTTTTGATAAATTGAAGAAGCTGCGTACAAATAAAAAAGAATTCAATGGAGTAATCAAAAAAGGCTGTATGGTTATACCGTCTTTCGTCCCGAAACAGAATGTATACGAGATGGAACTAACATTTACTCTCTGCGAGTCTGATGTAGTAGGTCTAAACATTTGTACCGGTGACGGACGCAGTCTTCCTATAAGATATGATTCAAATGTATCATTATTGACTGTTGACAGAACAAACTGTACTTCGGAGAATATTCCGAGATTCAGCCGTAAAATGAACGGACATATTCCGCTTACCAACGACAAACTAAGATTACATATCTTTGTAGATAAGTCAAGTGTAGAGATATTTGCAGGTGACGGGCAATTGGTATTCTCCTTACTGACTTTCCCAGGTGACAAGCAGACGGGAGTAGAATTGTACTCAGAGAAGGGAAATACTACTAAAGTTACCATGAAGGCCTGGAATATTAAAAGTGTATGGAAAAAGTAGTAAATTTGTGTATTAACTAATAGCAGAATAAATATGAATAGCATGAAAATCACAACCTTATGCATGTCTCTTGTATTTTCTTTGGGAATACAGGATGCAAATTCTGCAATAAGGGTTAAAAATCTTGGAAACGAAAATAATTTCGTTTACATCAATCCAGAGAAAAAGTATCTGCTAATTCCGGTGGAAGATTCTGCACCGGAAGGGGAGATAGATTTTGTATATCAGAACAGTAGTCTGACTGGATACACTCAGAAGGTGCGTCTATCGCGTGGCAAGACAGATTATTATGTACCAGTTGACATGTCACAATTCGACAAAGACAGTATTATAATGATAGTTAGAGGTGTTCCTTCAAATTCGATTTGTTGGAGTGATATTGAGGAATCCGACGATATGTCGCTTGAAGTAGAGAAATACCGCCCTTCATACCATCATACTCCGGCATACGGATGGATGAACGACCCTAACGGAATGTTCTACAAGGACGGTGTCTATCATCTGTATTTCCAATACAATCCTTACGGCTCTATGTGGGGAAACATGCACTGGGGACATTCTACTTCTACTGACCTGGTGAACTGGAAAAATGAAGGTGTTGCAATTGCTCCTGATGCCATAGGAACAATTTTCAGCGGCTCATGCGTGGTTGACCATAACAATACATCGGGCTTCGGCGAAGGCGCTGTAGTGGCATTCTATACTTCGGCCAAGCAGACTCCATGGGGAGACTGCCAGACGCAAAGTATGGCATACAGCCTTGATAACGGAAAGACATTCATCAAATACGAGAATAACCCTATCCTGACATCTTCCGAAAAAGATTTCCGCGACCCGAAAGTGTTCTGGTATGCACCGAAAGAACATTGGGTAATGATGCTTGCCGTAGGTCAGCACATGGAAATTTATTCTTCAAAGAACCTGAAGGACTGGACTAAGGAAAGTGAATTCGGCGAAGGACACGGATGCCACGGAGGAGTATGGGAATGTCCGGATCTGGTGGAACTCCCGGTAGAAGGTACTAAGGAAAAGAAATGGGTGCTTATATGCAATATCAATCCTGGAGGTCCTTTCGGCGGCTCGGCTACACAGTATTTTGTAGGCGATTTTGACGGCAGCACTTTTACAAACAATTATCCTGAAGAAACCAAATGGATGGATTACGGTAAGGACCATTATGCCACAGTGACATGGAACAATGCTCCCGACGGAAGATGTATAGCCATAGGATGGATGAGTAACTGGCAGTATGCAAACAATGTTCCGACACTTCAGTACCGCAGCGCAAACACCATAGCCAGAGATTTGTCTCTTTTCAAACAGGATGGAAGCATATTCCTTAAGTCAGAACCTTGCAAGGAGATGCTTGAAGCCAGAAAGGATGGCAGACAGATAAAAACGGTAAATGTAGCCAAAGCGGAAACAATATCACTGTCACCTCAAAGTGATAACGGAGCTTACGAAGTAGAGCTATCAATAAATCCGGGAAAGTCAAAAGAAGTCTCATTTGTTCTTTCCAATGGAAAAGGAGAGAAAGTCCTGATGACATATGATGTAGTGAAAAAGACTTTTGCAATAGACCGTACAAAGAGTGGTGAAGTCTCTTTCAGTAATGATTTTCCTGCAGTGACGGAAATAACTCTAAGCAAATCCAAGGAATTGAAACTTCGTCTGTTCGTTGATAAATCGAGTATAGAAGCTTTTGTTGACAACGGGAAATTTGTTATGACAAACTGTGTGTTCCCGTCAGCACCATACGATATGATTACATTTGAAAGTGACGGCAATAGGTATAAGGTTAAAAATATAAATATATATCAGATAAAGTAATATGGCTACAGTAAAACTAAATAAATTAATTCCCGTGATGCTTTGTTTCTTCGCCATGGGTTTTGTTGACCTGGTGGGAATAGCATCCAATTATGTGAAGGCAGATCTTGGCTTGAGTGATTCTCAGGCCAACATCTTCCCTTCCTTGGTATTCTTCTGGTTTCTTATATTCTCGGTGCCGACCGGAATTCTGATGAACCGTATAGGCCGTAAGAAAACAGTACTGTTAAGCCTTGTTGTAACATTTGCTTCATTACTTCTGCCAATATTCGGCGACAGTTACATGCTGATGCTCTGTTCATTCTCCTTGTTGGGTATAGGAAATGCCCTTATGCAGACATCATTGAATCCGCTGTTAAGCAACATTATAAGTGGAGATAAACTTGCCAGTTCCTTGACATTCGGACAGTTCGTAAAAGCCATAGCTTCATTCCTGGCCCCTTACATAGCCATGTGGGGAGCCACTCAGGCAATGCCAAGTTTCGGCTTGGGATGGCGTGTGCTTTTCCCCATCTATATGATAATAGCCGTAATAGCTGTTCTCTGGCTTTCTGCTACACCAATAGAAGAAGAACGTCCTGACAAGGCATCCGGTTTTGCCGATTGTCTTAAACTTCTTGGTTCTCCTTTCATCCTGCTTTGTTTTGTCGGTATAATGTGTCATGTAGGTATAGATGTCGGAACCAATACTACAGCTCCAAAGATATTGATGGAACGTCTTGGCATGAGCCTTGATGAGGCTTCTTTTGCGACCAGCCTTTATTTCATCTTCAGGACCATCGGCTGTTTCTCCGGTTCTATTATCCTTCAGAAAGTTTCTGCCCGTTCGTTTTTCCTTATAAGTGTACTCTGTATGCTTGCAGCAATGGTAGGGCTGTTGACTTCAGATGCCGATTCAGTGATCTACACATCTATCGCATTGATAGGTTTCGGTAATTCAAATGTATTCTCGATAATATTCTCTCAGGCTCTTCTTTCAATGCCAGAAAAGAAAAACGAGATATCAGGTTTGATGATAATGGGTCTTTTCGGTGGAACAGTATTCCCTTTGCTTATGGGATTTGCCTCTGATGCAGCCGGTCAGGACGGAGCTGTAGCTGTAATGGCAGTAGGAGTGATTTATTTATTGATTTATACCATGAAACTTAAAAAATAACACATTATGAATGATTTAGTAGTAGGAATGGGTGAAGCACTATGGGATGTGCTTCCTGAAGGAAAGAAATTGGGTGGTGCCCCTGCAAACTTTGCATACCATATATCACAGTTCGGTCTTAACAGCCGTGTAGTAAGTGCCGTAGGCGATGACAAACTTGGCACCGAAATACTTGAAAACTTCCGTGAAAAGAAACTTTTCGGAATAGTAGAGACAGTACCTTATCCTACAGGAACCGTTCAGGTGGAGCTTGATGCCGAAGGTGTTCCCTGTTATGACATAAAGGAAGGCGTTGCATGGGATAATGTACCTTTTACTCCAGCTCTTGAAGATTTGGCTCGCCATACGCGTGCGGTATGTTTCGGCTCTTTGGCGCAACGTAGTGTCGTGTCTCGTGAGACAATCAACCGTTTCCTTGACGCTATGCCCGAAGGAGATGAAATATTGAAGATATTCGATATCAACCTTCGTCAGGGCTTTTATACCAAGGAAATCCTTTGCCATTCATTCAGTAAGTGTAATATACTTAAGATAAATGATGAAGAGCTCGTTACAGTGAGCCGTATGTTCGGATATCCCGGTATTGACCTTCAGGACAAATGCTGGATCCTCCTTGCAAAATATAACTTGAAGATGCTGATACTTACTTGTGGAGTGAACGGCAGTTATGTATTTACTCCGGGCAGTGTTTCATTTGTAGAGACACCGAAAGTAGTCGTAGCCGACACAGTAGGGGCAGGTGATTCCTTTACCGCTACATTTGTAGCTTCCATTCTTAAAGGAAAGTCAGTACGTGAGGCTCATGAGCTTGCTGTAAAAGTGTCAGCATACGTATGTACACAGAATGGTGCAATGCCTGTACTGCCAGATGTATATCTGGACTAAGAAGTTAAGAGCATTTTATTGTTTAATAGGGTTTTATGTCTTAAAATTTGAAAGATTAGTATCTTCCTAAAAATGTTTCATGTACATATACAAATGTTGCATGAAACATTTTTTATTTTGTATGAAACATTTGTTATAAATCTTTGTTTTACTTCTTCATACATTTGCAAAAAACATAAACTACTAGAACAATGTGAATGCTATGAAGGCAGAACAGAAACAACTATTGATGAGAATGAATTCGGCAGTATTATTACTTGCCATTGCATGTGCTACTACTTATGCACAGGAAAAATCAGAAAGCGGTGATAACAAAAAGGAAGAAGCAAACAGAAATGTTATGCTTAATGCCGCAAGTGCTAACGGTCCTCGTGAAATCCAGATTGGTCTTCCTTCGGCCGATGTGAATGTTCTGGAAAACGGTATTCCCGTAACTTATGCGACCAACCCTCACAGTGTTAACTCTCTTTGGCGTGCTGATGCCAGCCTTAGCCATGTAGGGTTGCTGAAGATTTCTGAAACAGCTGTTACAACCGGTAATATAGGTTATGCTGTAAATTCATTTACACAGCTTGGTCAGGATAAATTCAACGGTACTTTGAATTATAAGACCAATCACTTCGGAATGCAGGAAGTTTCGCTTAACCTTAACGGCGGAGTTGGTAAAGGTTGGTTATACAGCGCAAGCATGTATCAGGACTTCGATCCGGGAACATTCGATATTAAATCTACTCCATTCCAGGATCGTACACAAATCTACAAATTTGCAATCACAAAGAAATACAATAATGACAGAGGTGCTTTCACTGCACTTTATAACTTCTCTAAGAGTCATCCTATTTATACTTATGCTACACAGTCTGCTCCGTTCGTTTATGTAGGCGACGGTAGTGTACGTGAGTTCGGTGATTTCGCTCTTGGTACTACATCATATCTTCCTATGGATAACGAAATGGTATATCAGGATATGCGTACAGGCGAGATTAAGAAAACAAATCTGTATGACGCTACAGAAAATATAGGTCATGTAGTAACTTTGATGAACGATTATTCATGGGATAACGGTCTGAACTGGAAAACAGTGATGAAGTATGATCATTCTACAGGTTCTTTGGTATATCAGACTCCGATGTCGCTCGACAAAAACGAGGCAGGTATCAATTATCAGTACGAAACAGCCGACGGCAGCATGCAGCCATATACTGGTGAATATGTACAGAGCCGTATGTCATGTCTGAACCGTGGATTTATTGATTCATTCATGTTTACTACAGAACTTTCAAGAAAGTTGAGCAACGGAACATGGAGACTTGGTCTTAACGAATGGTATTATGATGTTGATTACAGCTCAAGCACTACGATGTATGACCAGTCAGTTCCTTCAGACGGTAGCTATCCTGTAAGATTGTATAATACAGATTATGTAAATGGCAATGGTCGTACATATGTGGGTAACGGATATTATTATGATTTGAACAAGAACGCATCTGAATATTACAACGGATATGAGAACAAACTTGCACTTTATTTTACTCATGACTGGGATATCACTGATTTTCTGAATGTTTATTATGGCGCACGTTTGGAATATCAGGCACTAGGTGGCGAGAATGCGGCTGTGAAAGATGCTAACGGCAATTACGTAGGACGTTTCGCCAATTATTACCTTGGCGCTAATATTCCTAACAGTACGGAGAAGATTGCCGCTACTCCTATGAGCTATGACTGGTTGAATTATGCTCTTACTGCTGCTGCAACATATAAGTTGACTAAACAGTTCGGTTTCACAGGTGACTTCACTTATATCACCCAGCATCCGAAAATTGAAAACTTCGCACCGGCTACTTTACCTAACGTTGACAAAATTTCTGTACCTCTGGGACGTGCCGGAATATATTACAACAATGAATGGTTGAGTTTGACATCACTCTTCTCATATATTTCAAAGACAAACAATAACTCAACTTTGAATCTTCAGCATAAAACAGATGCAGGACAGACTGAAATCATGGCTGCTCCTCTGACATATGATATCAAGACATTGGGATGGACAACTGACGTTGTAGCCCGTCCGTTCAAGGGATTTGATCTTCACTTCCTGTTCACATATCAGAAACCGACTTACAAGAAATATGAAACTTCTGTAACATTCTCTGACGGTTATGAAGGAAGTATCAATGCGACAGGAAATATCGTAGCTGAAATTCCACAGGTGATTGTTGAAATCGACCCAAGTTATATGATTACAAAAGACTTGAAAATTTGGACAAGCTTCCGTTATTTCAGCAAGACTTATGCTAACATTAACGATGCATACTATTTCAACGGCCGTTGGGAAACATTCGGTGGTTTGAACTGGCAGGTTAACAAGAAACTGGCTCTAGGTTGTACAGTAGTAAACTTCCTAAACCAGACTGGTGCAAAGGGTAGTATAGCCGGTGCCGAACTTATCGAAAAAGAAGATGCAGGACAGTATGCAGGACATGTGATGGCTGGTAGCTATATCCGTCCGTTCACAGTAGAATTCACTGCAAGCCTGAAATTCTGATAAAAAATAAGTTATAGAAGTTAGTTACTTTAATTGAATTAACTTCTATAACTTCAATAAATATCCTAAAAATAAACGAACTAAAAATATACAACCATGAAAAAGATTATCAATCATCTGGCAGTGGCTATGGCAGCTGTTTCCTTTACTGCATGTCAGCCACAGAAGAGTGGTCTTACCTTTGAACATCAAGGTGATACTCTGACAATAGTACATATTACTAATCCTTCTAAATATCTTATTCTTCCTATTCAGGAGTCTTGTAATGAAGGTAAAGTGAAACTTGATACAGGAAGTCCTGCAGATATGGCAATGGACGTTCGTCTGGCTGTTGACAGCGTAGAATATTATGTTCCTTTCGCATTGCCTCAGGGAGCAAAGGAAGCAGTTGTTACTATCGGACGTGTGGCTGCCAATGCGGTATGTTGGGATAATATCTCTCTTGCTGATACATTTGATACATCAAATACTGATTATTACCGTCCTGAATATCATCACACTCCGCTTTACGGATGGATGAACGATGCTAACGGACTTGTTTACAAGGATGGTGAATATCATCTTTATTTCCAGTACAACCCTTATGGCTCAAAATGGGGAAATATGCACTGGGGACACTCTGTAAGTAAGGACCTTGTACATTGGGAACATCTTAATCCGGCTATTGCACGCGATACATTGGGACATATCTTCTCTGGAAGTACAGTTATAGACAAGAATAACAGCGCAGGCTACGGCAAAGATGCCATGATAGCATTCTATACATCTGCAAGTGACGAACACGGACAGATACAGTGCATGGCATATAGCAACGACAACGGACGTACATATACAAAATACGAAAAGAATCCTATCCTTACTCCGTTTGACGGATTGAAGGATTTCCGTGACCCTAAAGTGTTCTGGTACGAACCGGCACAGAAATGGTATATGATAGTTTCTGCAGACAAGAACATGCGTTTCTATTCATCTACAGATCTTAAGCAGTGGGAATACCTCAGCCAGTTTGGCGAAGGTTACGGTGTACAGCCTAACCAGTTTGAATGTCCTGACTTTATCCAGCTTCCTGTTGACGGTAACAAGGACAACATGAAGTGGGTTATGATAGTAAATATCAATCCGGGATGTCCTTTCGGCGGTAGCGCTACAGAATATTTCATTGGTGATTTTGATGGAAAAGAATTCAAATGTGATACAGACAAGAGCGTAACTAAATGGCTTGACTTCGGTAAAGACCATTATGCTACAGTTTGTTTCTCAAATACAGGTGATCGTATAATAGCAGTTCCATGGATGAGCAACTGGCAGTATGCCAACGTAACTCCTATACGTCAGTATCGTGGAGCCAATGCGTTGCCAAGAGAACTTTCTCTTTATACTAAGAACGGTGAAATATATATGGCTGCAAATGTTGTGAAAGAAACTGAAGCTCTTCGCAAGTCAACACGCAATGTTGAAAGTCTTTCTGTAGAAGGTGAAACAGTGATAGACAGTATAACAGACGGATTGAACAGCGGTGTTGAACTTGAAATGGATATCGTTCCTGGCAAGGCACAGACAGTTGGTTTCGACATAATGAATGCCAAAGGCGAGAAGACAAAAATCTATCTTGATTTGAAAGCTGGCCGTGCAGTGATGGACCGTACAGAAAGCGGATTGATTGCTTTTGGTGAGAAAGCAGAACCACACTTCAAGGAAAATCATGATCGTCGCAAAACAGAATCTATAAACTATATCAATGATTTCGCTTTGGGAACATGGGCACCACTTTCATTGTGCGAAGGCAAGTCATATCATCTGAACGTATTTGTTGACAAATGTTCTGTAGAACTTTTCGTTGACGGTGGACGTATTGCAATGACAAATCTGGTATTCCCTACCGAAGTATATAATTCTCTTCGTTTCTATACTGAAGGTGGTAAGGCAGAGGTTAAGAACTTGAGTATTCATAAATTAGCATTATAACAGTTATGAATACTACTTCTCAGAATAACCTTTCGCGTCTTATCCCTGTGATGCTTTGCTTTTTCGCCATGGGGTTTGTTGACCTTGTGGGAATAGCATCTAATTATGTGAAGGCTGATCTTGGCTTGAGTGATTCTCAGGCCAATATCTTCCCTTCATTGGTCTTCTTCTGGTTCCTGATTTTCTCAGTTCCGACCGGAATCCTGATGAACCGTATAGGTCGTAAGAAAACAGTTCTTTTAAGCCTTATTGTTACATTTGCTTCATTGCTTCTGCCTATATTCGGCGACAGTTATATGCTTATGCTTTGCTCATTCTCTTTGTTGGGTATAGGAAATGCGCTGATGCAGACATCCTTGAATCCTCTTTTGAGCAATATCATAAGTGGAGATAAGCTTGCAAGTTCTTTGACATTCGGACAGTTCGTAAAAGCCATAGCTTCATTTCTAGCTCCGTATATAGCTATGTGGGGAGCAACACAGGCAATGCCAAGTTTCGGCTTGGGATGGCGTGTTCTTTTCCCTATATATATGGTTATAGCGATAATAGCTGTTCTGTGGCTGGGAGCTACTCCAATAGAGGAAGAACGCCCTGACAAGGCTTCTGGTTTCGTTGATTGTCTGAAACTTCTAGGCTCTCCTTTCATTCTGCTCTGCTTCATAGGTATAATGTGTCATGTAGGTATTGATGTTGGAACAAATACTACGGCACCTAAGATCTTGATGGAACGTTTGGGTATGAGTCTTGATGAGGCTTCGTTTGCTACAAGTCTTTATTTTATATTCAGAACAATAGGTTGTTTTTCCGGCTCTATAATTCTTCAGAAGGTTTCAGCACGTCTTTTCTTCCTTATAAGCGTATTATGTATGCTGGCAGCTATGATTGGTCTATTATCTTCTGATGCGGAATTCATTGTTTATGCATCTATTGCCTTAATCGGCTTTGGTAACTCAAATGTTTTTTCAATCATTTTCTCACAGGCTCTCCTTTCGATGCCAGAAAAGAAAAACGAAATCTCCGGTCTGATGATTATGGGTCTTTTCGGTGGAACAATATTCCCGTTGTTTATGGGATTTGCATCTGATGCCGCAGGTCAGGATGGCGCTGTAGCAGTAATGGCTGTTGGAGTAATATACCTGCTCCTTTATACCATGAGATTGAAAAAATGAGTTTTTGTTGGTTTTTAGTTGTTAGTTATTAGTTCCGTCCACAAGGTTATAACAACCAACAACTAGGAACTTATAACTCGTAATCTTTAATTCTTAATTTTAAATTCTTAATTAATATCATGAACGATATAGTAGTCGGAATGGGTGAGGCGCTATGGGATGTGCTTCCCGAAGGCAAGAAATTGGGTGGTGCCCCTGCAAATTTTGCATACCATATATCTCAGTTTGGCTTGAACAGCCGTATAGTAAGCGCAGTAGGCGATGATAAGCTGGGAAAGGAAATCCTGGACAGTTTTCGTGAAAAGAAACTGTACGGTATAGTCGAAACAGTTCCTTATCCTACAGGTACAGTACAGGTTGAACTTGATGCGGAGGGAGTTCCGTGTTACGATATCAAGGAGGGTGTAGCATGGGATAACATACCCTTTACTCCTGCTCTTGAAGATTTAGCAAAGCATACACGTGCCGTATGTTTCGGTTCCCTTGCCCAAAGAAGTGTAGTTTCACGTGAGACAATCAACCGTTTCCTTGATTCCATGCCAGAAGGTGATGACGTATTGAAGATTTTCGATATCAACCTCCGTCAGGGATTTTATACAAAGGAGATACTTTGTAACTCATTCCGCAATTGTAATATATTGAAGATAAACGATGAGGAGCTTGTAACCGTAAGCCGTATGTTCGGTTATCCTGGAATCGACCTTCAGGACAAGTGCTGGATATTGCTTGCCAAGTATAATCTTAAGATGCTGATACTGACTTGTGGTGTAAACGGCAGTTATGTATTTACTCCTGGAAGTGTTTCATTTGTTGAGACTCCGAAGGTAGTTGTAGCCGATACGGTAGGAGCAGGTGATTCCTTCACCGCCACGTTTGTAGCTTCCATACTTAAGGGAAAAAGTGTTCGTGAGGCACACGAGCTTGCGGTAAAGGTTTCTGCTTATGTATGTACACAGAACGGCGCAATGCCTGTTTTGCCGGAGGTGTATCTGGACTGATAGTTTTTTTCAGGTGATAATGTTTCAGTTACAAGTTGACAAGGTTTTCCATTTGGGGGGAGAACCTTGTCTATTTTTTTGTTAATGCCTCTTATCATGTATTTGTTAATCAAACATTTATGATAAAATAATATAATATATATTATGTATATTGTATATATTATGTATATTTGTCAAAAATAAATTATTATATCAACAATAGCATTGCAAAAGAAAAGAAAGAATATAGATCTTCCTGTTGAAACATTGCAGAAACTTTCTATTATGGCTGCATCACAGGGAAAAAGTCTTAAGGCGTACATTGAGAATATTTTAGTAGCCAAAGCTGATACATTGCAACTTGAGGTACAGAATCCCAGTCCAAGTGGTGATGAGTTTTTCTCTTATCCGGAAAATCTGAATGAGACGGCGGATAGAGTAAATGAATACAAAAAAGGCAAAACAAAATCGAAGATTGTTTTGAAGTCGGCAGAAGATATTAATAAATTCATAAACAATCTCTGACAATGTATATCGTTGAAATTACTGACCGAGCAGCAGAAGATATCGCTTCATTAAAGAAAAGCGGCAATACTTCCGCTATAACCAAAATTCGTAGGCTTCTTGAAGAATTGCAAGAACATCCTATGTCGGATACGGGCCAGGTTGAAGCTCTGAAAGGTAATCTCTCAGGCTTCTGGAGTAGAAGAATTGATAAGTATAATCGTTTGATTTATACTATTGAGGAAGAGATTGTTAGAGTTGTAGTTGTTTCGGCGAAGGGACATTATGGTATGAAGTAGGGTGTGTTATCTCTTCTTTAATACATCGGTAGGATTTTCGCCAAAAAACTCTTTGTAGCATTTGGTGAAGTATGAAGGAGAGGAAAATCCCACTTCGTATGCAATTTCGGAGATACTTTTTTCTGTCGATGTCTTTATTATTGCATTAGCCTTGTTAAGCCTTGCTATTCTCAGAAGCTCATTAGGTGTGTATCCAGTCAGAGCTTTGGCCTTTCTGTATAGCTGAACTCTGCTGAAACCAATCTTTTCACCCATGTCTTCTACACTGAAATCGGTATTTCCCATGTTCTCCTCAATCAGTTTACGCAATTTTTCCACAAAACCTTTATCGGTATCAGCCAGTGGGGTAGTGCTTGTGGTAACTTTATCTCCAAAGAAATCTTTCAGCCTGTTGTGGTTCTCAATCAGGTTATGAAGCCTTGCCAAAAGCAGTTCAGAACTGAAAGGTTTTGATATATATGAGTCGGCACCACATTCGTATCCTTTTATTTTCTGTTCGTCCATTGAATAGGCTGTGAGCATCATTACCGGAATGTGTGATGTACGAGGCTCAGCTTTCAGACGGCGACAACATTCCATTCCGTCCATAACAGGCATCATCACGTCGCAAATAATTATATCCGGAACATTGGCTATAGCCAGTTTAAGTCCCTCACTGCCGTTTGCTGCCTCAAGTACAGTGTAATTCTCACTTAGTAGTGATTTTACATAATCTCTTACGTCCTGATTGTCATCAATAACCAGCACTACTGCTTCGTGTTCACCCTCATTTGAAGCGTTCCGGTTTTTGCCTGTAACGTTCTCTGCCGACAGACTTTCCTGACCTGCCATAACAACCGCTCCTTCTTTGAGATTGTTTAAAACAGCTTTTCTGTCAATGTCATGATATATTTTACCGTCTTGTTTTGCTGGAATATCAATCGTGAATATAGTACCGTTTCCTTCTTTGCTCTTTACATCGATTTTTCCGTGATGCATTTCTACAAATGCTTTAACAAGTGCAAGTCCTATACCAGAGCCTGCGTGGTGTACATCTATCTGGTAGAAACTTTCAAATATATGTTTGACATGTTCTGCCGGCATTCCGACACCGGTATCTGAAAATTTCATTGATATGCCGTTCTCTGCATTTTTGCTTAGACAGATGCTGATATTACCGTTTTCCGGGGTGAATTTGAAAGCATTCGAAAGCAGGTTGTAAGTTATTCGCTCCATCATTTCTGAATCTGCTATGACGTTATAATCCGCATCATCTGCCGTAAATTTAAATGTGATGTGCTTTCTGTAAGCCAGTGTACGGAACGCTTCTGCCCACTCTTTCATACAGTCTTTTATGTTGAACTCTGATAAATGCATTTCCAGTTTCCCGTTTTCAAACTTCCTGAAGTCCATTATTTGATTTATTAATCTTAGGAGGACTGTTACATTTTTGTTTATTATGTTCAGCAGAAATCTTTCATTGTCTTTGATATTTTCGCTGTTCATGAGTTTCTTCACCGGATCTGCTATTAGAGTAAGTGGTGTGCGGAAATCATGCGATACATTCGTAAAAAAGGCTAGTTTGGCCTTTGTGGCCTCTTCCAGTTTCTTGGATAAGTCAATAAGTTGGTCACGTTGTTCTTCCAGTTGCTGTTTCTGTTTGGAGAGTTCTGCGTTAAGCCTTATTTTGGTCCAGTAAGCCCTTACAACGAAGAACAACAGTACGGCTAATAAGAATAGAATAACAATGCAAGCATACAAGAACATCTTCTGCGATGAATATCTCATGAGATATGTATCGAGTTTTGCGTTAAGAACTTCAATTTTCTCATCCAATGTATTTATATGCGATGTCTGCATCTGCATGATTCTTGCATTTCCTGCATTTACAAGGGCTGACGATAATATATTTTCTCTTTTATAATCTCTTTTTTCCAATATATTCATGGCAACCTGAATAACCTTGTCTCCACCTGTAGGGTATATGAATGTGGCATCAAGAATGCTGTCTGCTACCAGTTCAACACCTAACTTTTCTCCTGCCAAAGCATCAACTCCAACGAATAGCATTTCTTTTTCCCTTCCAGCTTTCATTGCAGCCTGATAAGCCCCATATGCCATAGGGTCGTTCTGGGCTATTACCATGTCGATGTCTTTATGTATGGAGAGTATGGAATCGAATTTCGTTTCGGCTTTGTTCTTTAGCCATGCGGCATCGGTAGTGGCAATAATTTCTATTGAAGGGTATTCTTTTAGAATTTCATTCATCCCATTATGTCTTTCCAGTGCAGGAGTAGAGCCTTTAAGCCCTGTAAGTTCTACAATTTTCCCTTTTCCGTTCAGTCTGTTTGCTATGTAAGTACCTATCTGTTTCCCCATCAGATAGTTGTCTCCCCCAACGAAAGCTGTGTATTTGTCAGATGTGATTTTTCTGTCCACCAATACTACTGGAATACCCAAATCATAAGCCTTTTCCACTACCGGAGTAATAGCTTTCGCCTCATTTGGTGATACAACTATTAGATTAACATCATTTGCTATAAATTCTTCTATATCTTTTATTTGCTCCTGATTATTGTCTTCTACAGTTCTTATTTCAACTTTCAAGTTTGGATAGAAAAGTGCTTCACGCATTATTTCTTCGTTCATACGGCTTCTCCATTCGTCATCGCTGCATTGCGATACACCGATGGTAAAATTACGTTCATGGTTAGCACATGATATGATAATGAGTAATTGGATAAGCGAAAATATAATGACAATATGTTTGATAATGCATTGTTTCATCTTTTGGAACATTTGTATTTCATGGGTTATGTAGGTCGGCGGCATTGCTGCCGCTTTCCCCATTAAGAACTGTACGTGCGACTTTCACCGCATACAGCTCAGATAATTCTAAATTTAATTCTCATAAAATTAAATCGGCTCATAATCATCTTTCG
>JAHLFB010000138.1 GCA_018884025.1 Candidatus Phocaeicola faecipullorum | reverse complement strand
TGTGTATACTGTCGTACACTGCGGAAAGCCAAATAAGGACGTAAACGAAGAGTTGTTTCTGAATGTGCATCAACCAATGTGTACCTTATTAGAATACGGTTTTCATGGTGAACAAACAACTTCTCTTTCTTTAAAACAACACCACCTACACGATAAATCGTCGTCGGCACTTTCTCACACTCGAATTCGCGGATGTATTTATGTCCTCTGGGACTGAAATTGTCACCTCCGTATTTATGCAGGCCAAGATTAAACTCAGCACCATGCTGGATAACAGTTTCATCCAATGAGGAAAGTAATACATGGTTTTCATCGTCCAACTCCGGTACAGGTATCACAAGCAAGCCATGATACTTACGCGTATTACAGTCTACAATTGTCGAACAATGATAAGCCCCCGAGCGATTCGTACGAAGAATTTCTCTAGTTAGAGTTTCTTCCAGATTTGTCATTATCGTCTTGTCAAATCGTAAATAACTCATAGTTGTATATTAAGGTTATAAATTAATACTCGTCATAAAAAATGTTACTTTTATTTCCCCTCAAATTTAATGATTAAAAATAAACAACAAAACCAAAATCCTTTTTTTTTACCTCAAAAGCCTGTTTTTTCTATCTCTAAAAGCATATATCCCCGTTTTATTATAAAAAATCTTACAATCTTGAGTTTTAAGAGGTACTTATATAAAAAACGTCTGATACAGATTTAGGCATGCCTAAAATCTATATCAGACGAGAATTTTGTTATAATATGTGAATTAGTCTATCATATCAAATCCGCAATAAGGAACCAAAGCTTTAGGAATACGAATTCCTTCCGGTGTCTGATTATTTTCCAACAATGCAGCTACGATACGAGGCAAAGCCAAAGCAGAACCATTCAATGTATGGCAAAGTTCTGTTTTCTTTTCAGCTGTACGATAACGGCATTTCAAACGATTTGCCTGATAAGTATCAAAGTTTGAAACTGAACTTACTTCCAGCCAACGTTTCTGTGCTTCGGAATATACTTCGAAATCGAAGCAAAGTGCAGCTGTAAAACTCATATCACCACCACACAAACGAAGAATTCTGTAAGGAAGTTCAAGTTTCTTCAACAAGCCTTCCACATGGTCTAACATTTCCTGGTGTGACTGTTTAGAATGTTCCGGTTTGTCAATACGCACCAACTCTACTTTTGAGAATTCATGCAAACGGTTCAAACCACGAACATCCTTTCCATAAGAACCAGCTTCGCGACGGAAACACTGAGTATAAGCACAGTTCTTAATCGGAAGCTGTTTTTCATCCAGAATCACGTCACGGTAAATATTAGTTACAGGTACTTCTGCTGTAGGAATCAGATACAAGTCATCCAAGTTGCAGTGATACATCTGACCTTCCTTATCAGGCAACTGTCCTGTGCCATATCCTGATGCGGCATTTACCACTGTAGGAGGCATGATTTCTTCATAACCTGCCGCACGAGCTTCATCCAGGAAGAAGTTAATCAATGCACGCTGCAAACGAGCACCTTTTCCTTTGTATACCGGGAAACCAGCACCTGTAATCTTAACGCCTAAATCAAAATCAATTAAATCATATTTTTTAGCCAGTTCCCAATGCGGCAGTGCATCTTTCGGAAGTTCAGTTTCCATACCTCCCATTTTCTCTACCACATTATCTTCAGCTCCGAAACCTTCCGGAACACTTTCATAAGGTACATTAGGGATGGTATAAAGTAAGTTCTGCATATCTTCTGCAGCCTTATCCATTGTTGCCTGCAGTTCTTTGCTAATTTCTTTGATTTCAGCTACACGAGCTTTAGCAGCTTCTGCCTCTTCCTTTTTTCCCTCTTTCATCAAAGCACCGATAGCCTTCGATGTAGAATTTACTTCTGAGAGATTTTTATCTAATTGGTTTTGTGCGCTACGTCTCTGATCATTCAGTTCAAGCACTTTTGCAATTGTTTCTTTTGCATTTGCAAAATGCTTTTTCTCCAATCCACGAATCACCTTGTCGGTGTCTTCTGTAATTTGTTTAATAGTAAGCATATCTTTTTACTTTTTAATGTAATCCAAACCGTAATTGCGTTGCAAAGATATAGTTTTTTATTGGAATATATAAACAGATGCCATACAGAAAATAACTTCTTCTCAGAAAACGGGCAGTGTATAAACCAAACCTAATGAGATACGCTGATGATTATAACTTTCCGCTCCCCAGGAACGTGCTTTCTCTGTCAGATGTATATTCTTATATAAGAGGTGAAGATAGCACAACAGCTCACTGTTTTTCAAAGGATAGTATTCTGCACAAAGCTGTACGTTCCATACTCTGCGATAGGTACCTGACGAAAACATGTCATTCGACTTGAACACATTGCCCTGTTCGTACACTCCCTTAACATACATATTCCAATGTGAAGCCACACGATAGTCTAAATTAAATATAGTCGTAAAGTAATCCACATTCGGCACCGTAGTACCTTCACCATTCACAGCTGTTACCTCACTGATAAGTCCTTTAGAGTCAATACCCTCACGTGAATACATGAAATCAATGTAGCCTAAAAAAGGTTTCTTGTCCCATACATTTCCACAAGTAAAATAAAACACATTCTTATGCTTTGCCAGCTGTCCATACGAAAGAGAATACCGAAGCTGCATGGCGTGGTCTACAAAATAACCATCCCAGTTAACAGTTGCCAGCAAAGGAATTTTAGTAGGCTCCACTCCTTCCGGAAGTCCATACATAAATTGATCTGCACTATCTCCGTTCCGATTATTTGTCACCTGAAAATTAAACTCATGGTTGTCATTCATCTTATAGGCTGCATTCAAA
>JAHLFB010000137.1 GCA_018884025.1 Candidatus Phocaeicola faecipullorum | reverse complement strand
TTTTGCGCTTACCTTTTGCTAATTTTG
The DNA here is from genome assembly GCA_018884025.1 of Candidatus Phocaeicola faecipullorum. Lineage (GTDB taxonomy): Bacteria > Bacteroidota > Bacteroidia > Bacteroidales > Bacteroidaceae > Phocaeicola > Phocaeicola faecipullorum. The sequence continues at coordinate 3,876 of JAHLFB010000137.1, read as the reverse complement.
TGCCGATTTGTTTCCTTTTTAGAGAATTGGGAAACTTATATGTAACAAATAAGCAATTTCAATGAGAAAAACATTTATCATCGTACTTTGGGCGTTGCTGCTTATAGGAATGTTGGCAACGTATATAATATTTTCAGCTATCTCAGATGGTAAGATTGGTTATGTACCACCTATCGAGGAACTTGAAAATCCTAATCTTAAGTTTGCTACACAGGTTATTTCTGATGACGGGGTTGTACTGGGTACATGGTCACTTAGTAAAGAAAACCGTCTGTATGTAGGGTATGAGGATTTATCGCCAAATTTGGTGCATGCTCTTGTGGCTACAGAAGATGTGCGTTTCAGCGAACATTCAGGTATAGATGCGCGAGCATTCATGCGTGCCCTTATCAAACGTGGTGTGTTCATGCAGAAGAATGCCGGTGGTGGCAGTACCATTACGCAGCAGTTGGCAAAGCAGTTTTATTCGCCTACAGCAGACAATGTGATGGAACGTCTGTTGCAGAAACCTATCGAATGGGTGATTGCCGTTAAGCTGGAACGTTATTACACCAAAGAGGAAATCCTTACGATGTATCTCAATAAGTTCGACTTTCTGAACAATGCCGTGGGAATAAAGACTGCTGCAGGCACTTATTTCTCAAAAGAGCCTAAGGATTTGAGTATTGAGGAGGCTGCCACACTTATCGGTATGTGCAAGAACCCTTCGCTGTATAATCCGCGCCGTTTTAACGAGCGTACTCGCGGACGTCGAAATGTAGTGCTTGACCAGATGAGAAAGGCTGGTTATCTGACAGAAGCTGAGTGTGATTCTCTTCAGGCATTGCCATTGGTGTTGAAATACAGGCCGGTTGACCATAATGACGGTTTGGCTACATATTTCAGAGAGTATCTCCGCGGCGTGTTTAATGCCAAAAAACCTGTGAAGAAGAACTATCGTGGATGGCAGATGCAGAAGTTCTACGAAGATTCTCTGGCATGGGAAACTAATCCTTTGTACGGATGGTGTGCCAAGAACAAGAAAAAGGATGGCTCAAACTATAATCTTTATACAGACGGTTTAAAGATTTATACCACTATAAACTCGCGTATGCAGCAGTATGCCGAGGAAGCTGTTCATGAACATGTAGCAGAGTATCTGCAACCTCGTTTCTTCAAAGAAAAAAAAGGTAGAAAGACTGCTCCATATACCAATCAGTTGTCAACAGAAGAGGTGGATGCAATATTAAAGCGTTCTATCAGACAGAGTGAGCGTCATCGTATTATGAAGGCTGCCGGATATTCAGAAGCTGAAATCATGAAGGCCTTCAATACTCCGCGTGAAATGACAGTATTTACATATGAGGGAGAGAAGGATACTATTATGACTCCTCTTGATTCTATAAAATACTACAAACACTTCCTTCGTGCCGGATTTATGTCGATGGACCCTATCACAGGATATGTGAAGGCGTACGTAGGCGGACCTAATTACGACAACTTCAAGTATGATATGGCTATGGTGGGACGCCGTCAGGTGGGTTCTACAATAAAGCCATATCTGTATTCGCTTGCGATGGAAAACGGTTTCTCTCCGTGCGATGAGACAAGAAACGTCGAGGGAACTTACTTCGATGAGAACGGTATTGCATGGACTCCGAGAAACAGTTCAAAGAAACATTATGGTGAGATTGTTACTCTGAAATGGGGTCTAGCAAATTCAAATAACTGGATTTCGGCTTATCTTATGAGCAAACTTAATCCGTATGAGTTTGTAAGATTAATTCATTCGTTCGGTGTACTTAATCAGGAAATACAGCCTACAATATCATTGTGCCTCGGACCTTGCGAAATTTCTGTTGGCGAAATGGTAAGCGCATACACGGCTTTCGTGAACAAGGGAATACGTACGGTGCCATTGTTTGTTACACGTATAGAGGACAATGACGGTAACGTGCTGGCTACATTCTCTCCTCAGGTTAACGAGGTGATAAGTGAAAGCAGCGCCTACAAGATGCTCGTAATGCTTCGTGCTGTAATCAATGAAGGTACCGGAGGACGTATCAGACGACTTTATAATATTACTGCGGATATGGGTGGAAAGACTGGTACCACTCAAAATAATTCCGACGGTTGGTTTATGGGCTTTACTCCAAGTCTGGTGTCTGGATGTTGGGTAGGAGGCGAGGAACGTGACATTCACTTCGACCGTATGGCTGACGGACAGGGTGCTTCAATGGCTCTTCCTATCTGGGGTATATATATGAATAAGGTTTATGCCGACAAAACTTTGGGATATTCTCAGGAAGAGAAATTCGATATTCCTGATGAGTTTGACCCATGTAAGGATAAGGTTTCTGAACTAGAAGAAGAGAATACAAGTCGTCTTGATGACTTATTCTTCCAATGATAATAAGATTTAAGCGGCATTTAAATGCCGTTTAGACCATAACAAATAAAATCGCGCTTTGACGTTTCCTGTAGGACAGGGGAATCAAAGCGCGATTTTTATTTATTCACTGTTGTTTGGAAACAGGCTTATTTGATGATTGTCATTTCATCAATCAGATGTCCTGCACCTGCAAACTTGTCGATGATAAACAGTGTGTATCTGATGTCAACACATGCGGCACGCTGCAACTGAGGGTTGTAGGCTATGTCGCCTGTAAGTCCTTCGTAGTTACGGTCGAAACCTGTTCCTATCAACTCACCTTTGCTGTTGAATACAGGTGAACCGGAGTTACCTCCTGTGTTGTCTGTTCCTGTGGCAAAGCATATAGGCATGCGTCCGTCAGGCATTGTGTATGGGCCGAAATCTTTCTTTTCGTACAGCTCCTTAAGTTTTGCAGGAACAACGAATTCAGGATTGTTAGGGTCTTCTTTCTCCATAACACCTTTCAGTGTTGTGTAGTACAGATATTCCACACCATCTGCCGGTTCGTACGAACCAATCTTGCCATATGTAAGTCTGAGTGTAGAGTTGGCATCAGGATAGACCGGTGTGCCATTTTTGGCTTTCAGTTCCAGCATTCCTGCTACCCATGTCTTGTGAGCAAGATTGTATGCGTCAGTTTCGGCTTTCATGGCATTTGATGTAGCGTTGTATCCGTCCTTTACAGACTTGGAATATTGTACCATCAGGTCTTCACGAAGAGTCTTGATGTCAGGATTCTGAAGGAAAGCATCAAGTGCAGCCTGACTTCTGAAGATAGACTTGTTGAAACATGCGTCAACGAAGGCGTCTGTGTTTCCGCCGAAATTCTCGTTTATCTGCTTGAATATGCTTATGCGCTGTTCTGCCGGAATTAGTTTTGCGTAAAGAGCAATAAGTTGTTTTGAAACTTTGCGGTCAACTTCCGGATTGTAGTCTTTGTAGTAGAACTTCTTGTAGGCTTCTTTCAGGTTTTTTGTTTCTTCCTTTATGGCTTTCTTGTCATTAGCTTCTATAGCGTTACGGAGTGCGTCTGTGTCAGGAACCTTGTAGAACTCTGTTCCCAGCATAAGCGCTTCGTATATAGCCTGCTGATGATAAACGGCATTTCTGCGTTTTGCTACAATTGAGCGGATGGCATCAAAGGCTTCCTTATAGCTGTTGTTGCCTGTTTCACGTCCATATTCCAGAAGGTGTTCCTGCTGTTCTTTCTTCTTGTCGAGAACTTTCAGCTTTACGAGTCCTTCGTTCATTCCTATTGCGTTCTTCCAGTAGTTGGCAGACGATGCGTATTTGGCAGCATACTGTATGCGTGTCTTTGCATCCTTTGCCATTTCTTCGCCGAGCACTCTGAGGCGTACGCCGCGGATAGTGTCGCGCATGAAGTTTGTGGTTTGCATACGTTCTTCCACTTCGTCGCTTATCATGTATCTCCAGTTTCTTCCCGGAAATCCCATAACGAAAGT
>JAHLFB010000136.1 GCA_018884025.1 Candidatus Phocaeicola faecipullorum | reverse complement strand
CAGTCTTTGGAAGTAAGTGTCAGCGGAGCATCATCTGCCGAGATAGGCGGAAAAGCTGTTAATGCAAAAATAGACGTAAGCGGAGCTTCAAAATTGTCATCAAACGACGAATATCTGAATACTGATTATGCCGATGTGGATATAAGCGGAGCCAGCAAGGCCGAAATTATATGCAATAAAAACATAACAGGCGAAGCATCAGGAGCGTCGAAACTTTCATTCGGGGGTGCAGCAAAAGCCGATGTATCAACAAGTGGAGCCTCAAAAGCAGTAAGAAAATAAAATCCGGATAAAATGTCATCTAATGTTTTAAGAGGTTTTATATGTATCCTCGTATGCCTTACAGCTGCTACAGCATTTGCACAAAAGCAAGGCGGTATATACTCAGTAAAAGGGACTTTAGTTGACTCACTTCTTAACGAAAGCGAGCCATATGCCACTGTGAGAATATCAAGTGCGGCAAATCCTGACGAAAAAGTAAAACTGTCAGTCACCGACGAAAAAGGACGTTTCAATGAGAGACTGTCCGAGCCGGGCGACTACGTCATAACTCTCTCATCGGTAGGGAAAAATACCGTAAAAAGAAACTTTACATTAAGTACAAGCAAAAAATCTGTTGACCTCGGAACAATATTCACTTCCGAGGCAACGAAAATGCTTAAAGGCGTGGAAGTGGTGGCGCAGAAACCTCTCGTGAAAGCTGAAATAGACAAAATAACCTACAGCATGGAGGATGACCCGGACTCAAAGACCAATACCACACTGGAAATGCTCAAGAAAGTACCTCTCGTGACTGTGGATGGAGAGGATAATATCCAGGTAAACGGTTCAAGCAGTTTCAAGGTACACGTAAACGGTAAACCAAATACCCTGATGAGCAATAATCCTAAAGAAGTATTAAGAAGCCTGCCAGCCAACAGCATAAAATCAATAGAGGTGATAACCGAACCAGGAGCAAAATACGATGCTGAAGGTATCGGAGGTATTCTGAACATTATTACTACAGATGCAAAGATGCAGGGATATAATGTCACACTTGGTGGTAGGGCAAGCAACCAGGGCTTTTCCGGATATGCATACGGTACTGTTCAGGTGGGTAAATTTACCGTATCCGGCAATTATTCGTACAACTACAACACACAGCCACGCAGTTACTTCAGTTCCGGGCGTGAGGACTATACATCTGATACGAACAAATATCTCAACAGTGAAGGTTCCTCAAAAAGCAACGGAAATTTCCAGTTCGGCAATCTGGAAGGTAGTTATGAGATTGACACATTGAACCTGATAACATTCTCCGCAAATATGTTCGGGGGGAACTTCAAGACCAACAGCAATTCAGAAAACCGCATGCTGAATAATATGGAAGAGTTGACATACCGATACAATACTCTGAACAAATCCACAAGCGGTTTCGGTAATGTAGGCATAAACTTCGACTATCAGCACTCCTTCAAGACTAAAGGCGAATATCTTACCGTTTCGTATAAGTATAATGATTCTCCAAACAACAGCGAATCAGCTACGGAATATATGAATATAGTAGATGTTCCTTTCTCACTGGAAAACCAGTATTTCGACAATGACGCCCACACTGCGGAACATACAGGACAGATAGACTATGTTAATCCTATAAACGACAAGCACTATATTGATGCCGGTATGAAATATATCTATCGTCTGAATGCGAGCGACAGTAAATATTTCATCCAGCAAAGCGACGGTTCGATGCTTCAGGACAACAATATGTCAAGCATATTCGACCAGGGACAGAGTATCATCGCTACATACGCCGACTATCAGCTGAAGCTGAAGAAATTCGGTTTCAAGGCTGGTGTAAGATACGAGCATACGTTTATGGATGTGAAATACGACCTTCAGCCGGAACGCAACTTCAATGCCGGTTTCGACGATGTTGTTCCTACTGTAAACATGTCGTATATGCTTGGCACTACATCTACTCTGAAGGCTAATTACAATATGCGTATCAACCGTCCCGGCATATGGTATCTTAACCCTTTCCGAGATGAAAGTAACCCTACATCAGTGAGCTACGGTAATCCGGATCTGAATACAGAAAAGGCACATATCATTGGCCTGACTTTCAGCTCCTTCACTGCCAAGTTCAGTATAAACGCGAACCTAAACTATACATTCACAAACAATGGTATAGAAAGATACTCTTTCATGAACAACGGTATCTTGGAAAATACTTACGAAAATGCCGGCAAAAAACAGATAACCCGACTGTCGTTGTGGATGAACTGGAATCCGGGAAACAAGACCAGAATATCAATCAACGCATCAGGCTCTTATTCAGACTATAGCAGTGATTTGCTGGATACCAAGAATTCCGGTTTCAACGGTAACCTGTTCGGAAACATACAGCAGACTCTCCCATGGGACTTACAACTCAGTGCTTACGGTGGTGGAAGTACTCCGTATATTAGCCTACAGGGTAAAGGTTCATCGTATTATTACTACGGACTAGGACTTACACGTTCTTTCCTGAAAGATAAGAGATTGAGCATTTCACTGTCTGCCAATAATTTCTTCAACAAATATAATACATACGAAAACAATACGGTTACAGACACATTCCGCTCATGGAACAAAAACAAATACTACAATTTAGGTTACGCAATAGGTATCAGCTGGAGATTCGGTGAACTGAAAACCCAGGTGAAGAAAACAAGCCGAAGCATCAACAATGATGATGTTAAATCAGGAGGAGGTAGCGGTTCAGGTTCTTCTACCGGAGGACAGGGAGGAATGTAATTATAACCGGAGTTAAAGAAGTTAAAGGAATTAATTCTAAGAAAAGCTTAATTATTCTTACGAACTTATTCTTTAACTTCTATAACTTCAATAAATTCTATAACTTCTAAAAAATGACAATATATATAATAATAGGAACAATAGTAGGATGCGTTTTGGGCATCATTATAGGCCACCTGGTTTCTGCTAGAAAAACCGGTGTCCTGCAGTCTCAACTGAACATGCAGCAGGAACACTCAGCCGAGCTGTTGAAAAACGAACAGATTAAAGCGGTACAGCAGGCTGAAAGTCTGAAAAAAGACATACAGAAACTACAAGATAAACTTGACGAAAGCGCACGTCTATTGAACGAGGCATACACTGTTTCGGCATCACTGAAGGCAGAGAACCGCAATATGGCTGAGAAACTGGAAACTCAGAAAGAAGAGATTGCTTCAATGCACAAACAGTTTAACTTAGAGTTTGAGAACATCGCCAACAAGATTTTCCAGCAGAAGACAGAGACTTTCAACAAGCTGAGCACCGAAAGCCTCAGCAGTCTGCTAAAACCCTTTGGCGACAATCTGAACGAGTTCAAGCATCAAGTGGCAGAGGTATATGAGAAAGAATCGAAACAACGTTTCTCGCTCGAGGACAG
>JAHLFB010000135.1 GCA_018884025.1 Candidatus Phocaeicola faecipullorum | reverse complement strand
TAGGTGCTGACGGAAAATGGATACTTGAGAAAGGTGATTTCCGTATGCAGGTAGGAAATCAAGTCTTGAATATTAAATGTTCTGATACACATAAATGGGAAACTGCTAATATCTGTGTTAATAAATAGCATCAATCATGCGATTGCGTGATTATGGCCCGGTCATTTTGAAACGTGACCGGGCTTTTTTGTTTGTACGCATTAAATCACTACCTTTGCATCATTATTCAAAATGTAATAAAATGCAGCAGGAAGATACATATAAGACCATTGAGGGGATTTCCGAATCAATTTTCACAGAAAAGCGAAGCAAATTCATAGCCATAGCTCTCCCTGTCCGTACGCTTGGAGAGATAAAGACATATCTTGAGGAGTATCAGAAGAAATATTACGATGCACGCCACGTCTGCTATGCATATATGCTTGGGGCAGAGAGAAAGGATTTCCGTGCCAATGACAATGGTGAGCCTTCCGGTACTGCAGGACGTCCTATATTGGGACAGATAAATTCTTTCGGACTTACTGATATACTTGTCATCGTGGTGAGATATTTCGGAGGAATAAAGTTAGGAACGAGTGGGCTTATAGTCGCATACAAAACTGCTGCGGCTCAGGCACTTGAAGAAGCTGTAGTGATAGAGAAAACAGTAGATGAGGATGTGGCTTTCGCTTTTGAATATCCTTTTATGAATGATGTGATGAGAATCGTGAAAGAAGAGGAACCGGAAATACTCGAACAGTCCTACGATATGGATTGTCTGATGAAACTTAGGATAAGGAAGTCTTTTATGCCAAAACTGAAGGCTCGTTTGGAAAAAGTTGAGACATTGCGCTTCATAGATGAGAAAGATTAGAAATAAGTTATTGTATAAATTGTAGAAAACGACGGAAGGTATTTGTGAATTAATTTTAAAGGGCTATCTTTGTGTCAAATAGATAATTAATCGAATATGAAAGGATTTGTAATTTCTTTACTTTTTGTCTTTTTGATTTCTGGTTGTGAGATGAGGAAAGATACCGGCATCGCTCCGTTGGAGAAGGTAGAGGAATTACTTGAAAGCATGACAATTACCGAACTGTTTCACGAGAAGCCTGTAACTGCCGAGGATATTAATATTACAAAAGAACTTTTATTCGACAAATATACCCTTGAGGATGTTTATCCGTACAAGGACACCGTGCGTTCCATAAAATGGGATGTCATAAAGAAGTGCCTGGCATACGTCGAGAATATGGAACCTGAATCCGGAAAATGGTGCGTGATTCAGAACTATAGAAACAGAAATGGAGAGGCTCCATTGGTAAGAAGGTTTGTCAGAAATGAATATACGCGTGTTTCTGATACTCTTGGTGTGGAAAGGTATCAGTCTGTTCCACTGTATTTATTGTCGGATACTGTAACTCCCGAGCGTTACGGTCGTGACGGCTCTCTTGCCTCGGTTCTTGGAAAAACGGGTGGATATATCCATATACGTCCTGCCACGTTTGATGATGAATGGTATGTTCCTGAGAGATATGTAAAGATGCTTCCTGATTCTACAAACTTCCATCATGTGATTTTTGTTGACCGTGGAGACCAGAATATAACTACACTTGAGAGAGTGGCCAAGACTGAATGGAAGGTTCGTAGTATTAATCCTGCAACAACAGGCCGTCATCTTCCTCCATATGCCCAGGAAACACCTCTTGGAATGTATCTTGTTCAGGAAAGGAAGCAGAAGATGATTTTTCTGAAGGATGGTTCGAGTGCTGTTGGCGGATATGCGCCGTATGCAAGCCGTTTCACAAACGGAGCATATATTCATGGAGTACCTGTAAATGTTCCAGCCACAAAGATGATAGAATATAGTTGGAGTTTGGGTACCACTCCACGTTCCCATATGTGTGTCCGTAATGCTACCTCGCATGCCAAATTCGTTTACGATTGGGCTCCTGTACAGGAAAGTCTGGTTGTGGTCATTGAATAATTTCCGATATAACATTTCATTGAGTTTTTTAACTAACTGATTTTCAGAGATATTAGTATAAAACGTTATCTTTGCATCCGAATTATCAATGAATTTATTATAATGCGCAATATATTAATATCTATATTTCTTGTATGTTCCGGCTTTGTGGTTCCTGTCATGGCGCCCTCTTGTGCCAGTGGCATGCTTGTACATTCTCCTTCCGAGGTCGATGAGTGTGCAGGGCTTTATGCGTCTATGCAGCTTGAGGGAGTTGTCAATTATAAAGCTTTCCGTCAGGCAGTGGAAGGTTACAGGAAAATAGAAAACCGTCATCGTGATATTCTTACCCTTATAGATTTCTCCAAGCCATCTACAGAGAAGCGCCTATATGTGTTCGACATGAAGAACCGTAAGATGCTTTTCAACTCACTTGTATCGCATGGCAGAAACAGTGGTGGAAACTATGCCACATCATTCTCAAACGAATACGGTTCCTACAAAAGTTCATTAGGATTTTATCTCACAGAAACTACTTACAACGGCGGTAACGGATATTCGCTTATCCTGAATGGACTGGAAAAGGGAATAAACGATAAGGCAAAGGAACGTGCCATTGTGGTTCACGGTGCATCGTATGCCAACCCTTCAGTGATAAAGGGTGGCGGACGTTTGGGAAGAAGTCTTGGATGTCCTGCGCTTCCTCAAAAGGTTTCAAAACCTATTATTGATGCGATAAAAGGAGGAAGTGTCATGTATATTTACGCTGAGAAACCGGAATATTTTGTTCAGAGTGAGATACTTTCAGATATATTAAATGAAATGTAAACGGATAAGTTTACTTCTCCATATCCTTCAAATGTATCTCCAGTGCCTTTACGGATATGTGTATCTCCCAGATTGAAATCCCGAGTGATGCTATAAGCAACAGCAGTGCTACTCCGAATACATACACTGCTGTTGTATGAAATCCTATATAAATCAGAAACATTGTGATTACGCAGAGAAACAGACTGGATATGCCAAGTACCTGCATGCTTCGTGTCAGATAGAGTCGGCGGCGCAGATTGTCTATCTGTGAGGCTGTCACTTCCGAATGTTTCTGTACATATTGTTCCTTTAGAGTTCTTACAAGCTGTGCGTATGACAAAAATCTGTTGGTATAAGCCAATAGTATGAGTGAAACTGCCGAGAACAGCAGGGCAGGAGTGCTTAAGTTTAGTTCTTCCATATAATTTATGTTTCGTATAGCTTTTATGTGTGCAAAGTTAGCTTTTTATTCTGAAAGATTAGTCTTTTTTGTAATTTCTTGTATAGTTCATTGTAAAGGTAAAAAGAATGTTGTTTATAATAAATAAGTCCCAATAAGTATTGATTTATTGGGACTTATATTTTTATATTATTTCTATACCTTTCTGCTTGCAGAGTTCCAGACCTATGTCTTTCAACTTGAATTTCTGTATCTTTCCGCTTCCTGTCAGAGGGAACCCATCGACGAAGAAGATGTATTTCGGTATCTTGTATCTGGCTATCTTGCCCTGGCAGAACTCGCGTACGTCGAATTCGTTCATCTCGCATCCTTCGTGCAGGATGATGAATGCTCCTACAGCCTCGCCGTACTTCTTCGATGGAATACCTGCCACCTGTACGTCCTTTATTCCCGGCATCTGATAGAGGAATTCTTCTATCTCGCGCGGATAGATGTTCTCGCCTCCACGGATAATCATATCCTTGATACGTCCTGTTATGCGGTAGTTGCCGTTCTCGTCTTTCACACCGAGGTCGCCTGAGTGAAGGAAACCATTCTTGTCTATAACTTCGGCTGTGGCTTCAGGATTCTTGTAGTAACCCTGCATGGTGTTATATCCGCGGTTACACATTTCTCCCTGAACGCCTACAGGACATTCTTCGCCAGTCTCAGGGTCAAGAACTTTCACTTCTGTAAACTCGAAATCACGTCCTACGGTTGTACAGCGTACTTCAAACGGGTCGTCTATTCGTGTGTGGGTCATTCCCGGTGATGCTTCTGTCAGTCCGTAAACACTGGTAACACGCATGAACATCTTTTCTTCAACCTGGCGCATCAGTTCCACAGGGCAAAGAGAACCTGCCATGATACCTGTACGCAGACTACTGAGGTCGAACATATCGAACATAGGGTGGTGGAGTTCGGCAATGAACATTGTCGGTACACCGTAGAGTGCCGTACAGCGTTCCTTATGCACTGATGCCAGGACGAGCAGCGGGTCGAAACGTTCCAGCATTACCTGTGTACATCCGTGGGTGAGGCAGTTCATTGTGGCAAGCACTACACCGAAGCAGTGGAACAGCGGTACACATACGCACAGCTTGTCATCTGATGTAAACTTCATATGTTCGCCTGTCAGGAAGCCGTTGTTTGTGATGTTATAGTGGCTCAGCATTACTCCTTTTGGGAATCCTGTTGTACCTGAGGTATATTGCATATTAACTGTGTCATGACAGCTTACCTGCTTTTTCGCATTTTCAAGAACCTCATCGTCTATGTTGTTTCCGAGAAGAAGGATTTCCGGAGTGTTGTACATCCCTCTGAATTTCTCCTGACCGATGTAAACTACGTTGCGCATACATGGAAAGCGTTTGCTCTTCATGTGTCCGCGGCTGAATGTTTTCAGTTCTGGGAGCATATTGTATGTCATCTGCACAAAGTCACTGTCCTTCTCGCCGTTTACGATACATAGGGTGTGCATGTCAGAGTTCTGGCACAGATATTCCAACTCAGCCTGTTTGTAGTTGGTATTTACAGTGACTGCCACTGCACCAATCTTGGCACATGCATAGAGGAATGTAAGCCAGTCAGGCACATTTCCTGCCCATATACCTACGTGAGTACCTTTTTCCACTCCTATGGCAAGCAGACCTTTAGCCATATTGTCCACACGCTTGTTGAACTGGCTCCATGTGAAGCGCAGGTTGCGGTCGGAGTAAACTATATATTCTTTGTCTGGGGTGACTTCGGCCCAATGTTCGAGCCAGTCGCCAAGTGTTCTTTCTGATAACTGTAACATGGTTTCCTGGCTTTTAATTAGATTGGTGTATAGATTACCGCAAGGATGCGTGCAGCCTGGCCTTCGTAGGCATGAACATGGTGAGGCACGATAGAGTCATAATAAATAGTGTCGCCTTCTTCAAGAATATAAGTGTTTTTTCCGTAAGTGATTTCCACCATACCTTTCATCACCATTATGAATTCTTCACCTTCGTGTGCAGACTGGTTGAATGAAGTCTCATCATTCTCATCAATATCTATGATAAAAGGCTCCATGTGGCGGTCGGTCTTGCTGCGTGAAAGAGAGTGATAGTGCATATGCTGGCGAGAATCAGTAGCATTGTTTGAGAAACTTATAGTGTCGTCGGCTTCTCCCTTGCGGCAAACTACAGGTCCGGATTCGCTGTCCTGGTCGTCGAGGAAAGTACCAAGGCGTACCCCCAATGCACGTGCAATTTTGATTAACGGAGCGAGCGACGGAATGTCGATGTTTTCTTCGATTCGTGTGATTTGGTCAACGGACAAGCCAGTGTTTTCAGCCAATTCTTCTATACTGATTTCTTTTATGTTTCTTAGCGATTTGATTTTTTCGCCGATTATGTTAGTGTAATCCATGGTAAAAAAAGTTTTGATTTATATGTTTGTAAGCGCAAATATAAGCAAAATTTGATATAAAAGTAGTTTTTTGTTACTTTTTGTAGTCAATATATGTTTTATATGATTATTTTGAGAGCGACAAGATACCATTTTTCTGATATAATATTTCTTCTGCAAGAAGGTAAGATATTATATTAGCTACAGTATCCTTGTCGTCTTTATCCAGTTTGTTTATTAAATCAGCTACCGGCATATCTTTTTCTTTAAGTATGTTTTCTATTTGTCTGGATATTTCGTCGAATACACCTTGTTTTATACCTGACGAATGGGCGGCAAGGCATACGTCACACTGTCCGCAGTTGTGTTCGTTCTTCTCGCCGAAATACAGCAATAACATTCTGCTGCGGCATTTGTCGTCCGATTCAGCGTATTCCGTCATTGCCTTTATACGTTTAATGAAACTGTCTTTTCTGTCTTCATACACTTCTTTTGTGAATATCAGACGGTCTGCTTCCTGTCTTTCGCGTGTATAGATTATGTAAGGAGTTTTCTTCCCCGGTATGTAATGCAGTATGCGTCGGCGTGTAAGTGATATGAGTGTGTCGTAAACTTGCTGGCGTGTCATTCCGGTGCGTAGCGACAGTGTCTCTTCATTTATATACGCATATTCGGTGAATACTCCTGTATATGAACGCAGTATTACATTGATAAGTTTCTCTGTCTCAGGACTTGTTTCGTGTATTCTATACAACTCCTCTTTTGTCAATGTAAACATCAGACGTGAATTGTTGTCCTGTTCGTCAGTGTATTCCAGATATCCGGCACGCATTAGTATCTTCAGCGCACTGTCCACCTGTATAGGGAAATGCTTGAAGTTACGGCAAAATTCGTCTATGTTGAATTCCCTTGTACAGCCATAGCCGTCGCCCATTGCCATTTGGTAATAGTAGTTCAGATGCTCGTAAACCGTGCGGATATAATCTTTTTCCGGGAAAGTGTCTGAGATTCTTTTTTTCAATGTGGTTTTATCGCTTTTGGCATACAAGAGTACGGCATATGCCTTTTTCCCGTCGCGTCCGCCACGCCCCGCTTCCTGAAAATATGCTTCCGGCGAGTCCGGTATATCTATGTGTACCACCAGTCTTACGTCAGGCTTGTCTATGCCCATACCGAACGCGTTTGTTGCTACCATGACGCGTGTCTCTCCACTTACCCATGATTTTTGTCTCAAGTCTTTGGTCTCGTTGCTTAATCCGGCATGGTAGAATGTGGCGGTTATGCCGTTTTCGTTAAGAATTTGCGAGTATTCTTTCGTCCGCTTACGATTGTGTGCATATACAATAGCAGAACCGGAAACGTGTTTTAGGATATGCAGGAGTTCTTCTGTCTTGTTTTCTGTCTTTCGTACTATGTATGCGAGGTTTTTACGCTCAAAACTCATGCGGAAGACATTCTCTTCCTTGAAAGCCAGACGTTGCTGTATGTCTTTTACCACTTCAGGGGTAGCGGTGGCTGTAAGTGCCAGTATGGGGACATCGGGGAGAAGAGTCCTTATTTCGGATATTTTCAGATATGCCGGGCGGAAATCATATCCCCATTGCGATATGCAGTGAGACTCGTCAACAGTAATCATGCTGACGTTCATGCTTCTGAGCTTTATACGGAATATCTCCGTATCGAGTCTTTCCGGAGAAATGTAAAGGAACTTGTAATTACCGAAAATACAGTTTTCGAGGGCGATGATTATTTCCTCGCGTGTCATTCCGGAGTATATGGCAATAGCTTTGATTCCTCTGTCGCGCAGGTTTCTTACCTGGTCTTTCATCAATGCTATCAGTGGGGTTATGACAATACACAAGCCTTCTTTTGCCATTGCCGGAACCTGGAAAGTAATGGACTTTCCACCTCCTGTAGGCATCAGTCCCAATGTGTCTCGTCCGCTTCCTATGCTTTGGATAATATCCTCCTGTATTCCACGGAAATTGTCATATCCCCAATATTCTTTTAATATTTCACGGTATTTGTCTGTCATTTAAAATCCGCTGGGCTTAATATCTTCTATTTGCAGTTGTATGTCGCCGCGTTTATGTGAGTTCTCTTCTATTGTGTAACAGATATTGAACGATTGTTTGGTCTTTATATACCTCACTTGCGAACTTTGTCCGAAAGCTATTCCGTTCATTACGTTGTTTGACTTGTTGTCCACCAGTTCCAGTTTTATGTGTTCCTGTTCACGTCCTACAACCTTGCTTGTGCCGTAGTCATAAACGTTAAGTGTGGCAAATACTGGTTTATGGTTTTCAGGACCGAACGGATTGAACTTCTTGAGGTCGAAGAAAAACTTTGGTGTAATGTCGCGGAAGTCGATTTGCGCATCAATATCTATGGTTGCGCTGGTTTGTTCGGGGAGTATGTGGTTGGTTACATATTCTTCGAACCGTCTGGTAAATTCTTCAACATTTTCCACTTTCATGGATAATCCTGCCGCATAAGTGTGACCGCCGAAATTTTCAAGCAAATCGCGGCAGTTCTCAATTGCGCTGTAAACATCAAAGCCGGAAACTGAACGTGCTGAGCCTGTAGCAAGTCCGTCTGTGCGTGTGAGTACGACTGCCGGACGGTAATATATTTCAGTCAGTCTTGATGCTACGATACCTATCACGCCTTTATGCCATTCTTCGTTATATATAACAATGCTTCTTCTTTTTGAAAGGTTATCAAGCGAATCTACTATTTTGTTCGCTTCTTCAGTCATTGTTTTGTCCAAATCCTTGCGCAATTCATTGTAACTGTTGATACGGTTTCCTTTTTCATGCGCCAGTTTGTTGTCTTTCTCTATGAGGAGGTCAACGGCTTCTTTCCCTTTTTGTATTCTGCCTGAAGCATTGATTCTCGGACCTATCTTGAAGACAATGTCGCTCATAGTTATTTCCTTTTCCGACAGTCCGCATATGTCAATTATGGCTTTCAGCCCCATGCACGGGTTGGCGTTAAGCTGTCTCAGACCGTGGTATGCTAGTATTCTGTTCTCGCCCATTATCGGAACAATGTCTGACGCTATACTTACGGCTACCAGATCGAGCAATGGTGTCAGTTGGTGAAACTCTATGCCATTGTTCATGGCAAAAGCCTGCATGAATTTAAATCCCACTCCACAACCCGACAGATGTTCATACGGGTATGTAGAGTCAGCTCTTTTAGGATTTAGTATTGCTGCGGCTTCAGGCAGTACATCGTCTGGTACATGATGGTCGCAGATTATGAAATCTATTCCTTTTTCCTTTGCATAAGCTATCTCGTCAACGGCCTTTATTCCGCAGTCCAGCACTATAACAAGTTTTACTCCTGTTTCGTATGCATAATCTACACCCTTTACTGTTACTCCATACCCTTCGTTATATCTGTCAGGGATATAATAGTCTATGTTTGAATAAAATTGCTGCAGAAATTTATAGACCAGTGCCACGGCTGTTGTTCCGTCAACATCATAATCGCCGTATATCAGAATACGTTCTTTAGCGCCCATAGCCTTGTTCAGTCTTTTTACTGCCGCATCCATGTCATTCATAAGGAACGGGTCGTGCAGGTCGTGTAGCTGTGGACGGAAGAATTTCTTTACCGCTTCAGCTGTTGTTATGCCTCTTTGGCGCAGTAGATGGCAAAGAATCGGACTCACTCCAATTTCTTTGGACAACGCCCTGGCTTCTTCTCTTTGCTCAAGGGTAAGTGGTTGATAATTCCATTTGTATTTCATTATATTATTTTTTTCTTTTTCCGCTATATTATGGGGATGGAACAGGTATGTTCCCTGTATTGCGTTAATGGCTTTTTAAAAGCAGTCGCAATTCAATTTGTAAAGTTAGGAAAAAGAAAGAATAAAAATGCCGGTTTAGTATAAAAATTAACTAAACCGGCATCATATTATTTGTAATCAGTCTATATTACAATTATTTCAAGCCTAATTTCTTTGCGATTTTTGAAGGTATTGCATCTTTGTGTACAAGGATGTTCATAGTTTTGTAAGCAACAAATGCCTTAGAAGCATACCATATACCTTTGTATTTTCCAGCTTCACCCCAAGAGTTCTTAACCATGAAGTATTCTTTTCCGTTCTGGTCCTTAGCCAAACCGTAGATAAGCATACCGTGGTCGTCAGTTGTTTCCCAGTTGTCGAAAGCTGTCTGACGCATTTCCTGAGTTACAGTTACTTCAGGAAGAGGTTTGCTTGTAAGTTCCTTGCGCTTGTCTGCTGCGCTAAGACCCAACCAGTGAGCCATGTCTGAACCTGTAAGTTCTGCACCTTTTGAAGCATCCGGGAATACAGCGATACCGTCGCGGGTAAATCCCTGTTCGCTAACGTCAGAGCCCCATGCAAATGTATATCCTTTTCTTACAGCGTTATCCATAACTTCCATCAACTCTTCTATAGGCAGATTGTAAGAAAGAGCGTTACGCCAGTTGTCCTGTACCTCTACGTTGAACTGAGTGTAGAAAGGATGGTGAGTATAAGAAGTCAAAGAGATATAGTCGTTCATGTTCAGTTTCAGAACCTCATCAGCAAATGTTCTTGGAGTATAAGTCTTGCCATTGTAAGTAAATTCTTTCGGACATTCGCCAAGGTATGTGTCATAAATAGAGCGCAAACCGTTTTTCCATACCGGAGTAAGTTTTGAGAATTTGCCTTTACCAATTGCTTCAACGTATGCTCCTGCTACAGCGTCAAGTTCGTTGTGTACAGGAAGTGAGTCGCCGTACATGATACCAGGCATAGCATCCTGTGGAACCATACCATATTTTTCGTAGCAAACTACCATATCTTCGAAACTACCGCCAGGAGAGAACGAAGCGTCACCGTGATAACGTACATAATTTACGGCACGGTCTTCCATAGTGTGGTGAACGATGAACATTTCAGAAAGGTCGAATTCGCCTTTGCCCTGACGTAGCAATTCAGACTCAAGGAATGCTACAGATGAGAACGACCAACAAGTGCTGGAACGGTTCTGGTTCTTGATAGATGTGATAGGGTTTTCCTTGATAGTTGTAAACACAAAGCCTTCTTCAGCTTTTTTCTCCTCTTTCGCTTCCTGAGCGTTGATGCTGCTGAAACATAGTCCCAGTGCAGCCAGTGTGATAAGTTTGTTCATTATTTTTATAGTTTTTATTTATAGTTGACAAGTTAACGAGTTAACAAGTTGACAAGGCTGCCGTTCGGTTTAATAACCTTGTCAACTTGTAACTGGGGCCTATTAGCCTTAATTCTTCATTATTTCCTCTACATCTTCTACCTTGATAGGAATACGTTTTTCACCGGTAAACCTTGAGCCTTCCGGAGTAATGAGTATATCGTCTTCCAGACGGATACCGCCAAAATCTTTATACTTTTCTATGACATCGTAGTTCAGGAAGTCTGTATGCATTCCTTCTGCTCTCCATTTGTCAATAAGTGCCGGAATGAAGTAGCATCCAGGTTCGTCGGTCATGACAAATCCCGGTTGCAGGCGACGTCCCATACGCAGAGATGCCAGTCCGAACTGGTCGGAAGGGCGTACTTCATCATCGTATCCCACGTATATTTGTCCGAGGTCTTCCATGTCGTGAACGTCAAGTCCCATCATGTGTCCAAGTCCGTGAGGCATGAACAGAGCGTGTGCACCTGCTGCTACTGCTTCATCTTTATTGCCCTTCATAAGTCCGAGGTCTTTAAGTCCTTGAGCTAGAACTTTGCACACATCAAGATGTACAGACTTGTATGTAATGCCTGGTTTAGCCAGTTCGAGAGCTTTTTCATGGCATGCATACACAATGTTGTAAATATCTTTCTGACGTTGAGTGAATTTTCCTCCCACCGGAACAGTACGTGTGTGGTCAGAACAATAATTGTTTATGTTTTCTGCACCTGCGTCAGTAAGCATCAGCCTTCCTTCCTGCAAGATATGGCTGTGGTCATGGTTATGCAAGGTTTGTCCGTTTTGAGTAAGGATAGTAGCGAATGATGTCATACTGCCGTATGACGCAGCTATACCTTCCAGTATGCCGGCTATGTATTGTTCTGATACTCCCGGTTTGCAGAGACGCATAGCTGTAGTATGCATCTCGTATCCGATGTTGCATGCCTTGTCTATTTCGTCTATTTCGCATTGTTCCTTTACAGCCCTTAATGATACAACAGCCTTGATTAACTCTACAGAAGCATGTGTTTTTACCATAGACGCCTTGATACCGGTCAGGTCTTCAAGCAGCATCATGTTGTCATATCGGTAAGGCGGTAGGAAATGTACCTTTCTGCGTTGTGACAATGCTTTTCCGATTACGTCCTTCAGCTTTTCAAACGGAAAGCTTTTGCTCACGCCGACTTTCTCCGCCAGTTCTTTTATGCTTGGCTGTGGTCCCATCCATATTATGTCGTCCATATCGACGTCATCACCGAAGAAATACTCTTCATTGTTGTCAATATCTATTACTCCGGCATATCCTGGATGTGAGTGTCCGAAAAAGTAAAGGAAAGAACTGTCCTGTCTGAATTTATATGTGTTGTCAGGATAGTTTGCCGGTGCCTCATTGTTTCCAAGAATAAGAATCAGTCCATTGCTCATTCTTTCACGCAAGGCTTTGCGTCTTTTTTGATATGTTAAGGTTTCAAACATAGCAGTGATATTATACAATAATTTCTATAATGTGATATTTATGTTGCAAAAGTAAGAAAAAAATGTATTACTCCCTGTCTTATTGTCTTTAAAAAACATATATATTTGCATTTGGCGTGTCTGTTTTAAAATAGGAATGTTATGAAAGTTGATTTTAGTAAAATGGGCCTTGTTCTTGAAGGCGGTGGTATGCGTGGCGTGTTTACCTGTGGCGTACTCGATTTTATGATGGACAATAGTATTGAATTTCCTTATGGGGTAGGGGTTTCTGCCGGTGCCTGCAACGGACTCTCGTACATGTCGCACCAGCGCGGGCGTGCTAAATACAGTAATATAGATATGCTTGAAAAGTATAACTATATAAGTTTTAAATATCTTTTTCATCAACGCAGTATTTTAGACCAGAAACTTCTTTATGAGTTGTTCCCGGAGGAAATTCTTCCTTATGATTATGACGCTTATATGAAAAATCCTAACCGTTTCGAGATGGTTACTACTAATTGTGTCACAGGCAGGGCTTGTTATCTTGAAGAAAAACATGACAAGGAACGTCTGTTGCGCATAGCTAAGGCGTCGAGCAGTTTGCCGTATGTTTGCCCGATAGTCTATGTTGACGGTCGTCCAATGCTTGATGGAGGAATAGTCGATTCTATTCCGGTTCTGAGGGCTATAGAACAGGGATATGAGAAAAATGTTGTGGTGCTTACCCGTAATCGTGGTTATAGAAAGACGGAAAAAGACATTAAAGTTCCACATTTCATATATACCAGGTATCCGCGTCTGAGAGTGGTGTTGAGTAACAGGTGCCGTGTATATAACGAGCAGTTGGAAATGATTGAACGAATGGAAGACGAAGGTAAAATAATTGCCATACGTCCGGAAAAGAAGGTTGTGGTAAACCGCATTGAGAAAGACATAAAGAAACTGACAGCCTTGTATGATGAAGGATATGCTTGTGCCGAGAAAGTGCTAAAACCTTTGATGTAGGATTAAATTTTTTATATAGTGAAGTTATGTTTTTTTGATATTAAATATTGTTGAATATCATTTGAATAGTGTACAAAAAGAGATTTAATATATTTATTTCCCTTTCAGTTTGTAATGTGATGAAAAATTTATTGATGCTTATCTTGTTGTTTTTTTCAGTAAATGTTTATTCTGATAATGAAGAGTTGGAACAATTGCTGATAAAACTGGATTCTATATTGTCTTGTAGCGATAAATACGTGGCAGAAAAAGAGACAAAGATAGAAGAACTGCGAAAAAGGCAATCTTCTGTCATGAAACCGGAAGAAAAATTGTGGCTGAACAAGATGTTCTATGATGAGTTTTATGTTTATAATGCTGATTCAGCCATGATATATGTGAATGACAACATAGATATTTCAAGGGAGTTGGGAAGGAAAGACTGGGAACAGGAATGGCTGTTGAATAAAGTTTTTTTACTCTCAGCTACAGGATTGTTAGGAGATGCTGAAGATGTAATCAAAAGTATAGATATAAATAATCTTAATAAAGATTTGATGTTTCAGTATTATGATAGCAAAATATATTTGTATTCACATTTGGGACAGTATATAGGTAGTAATCAAGAATTGGCTTACGCATATTATAAAAGGGAGGCAGAACTTAAATTTGAGGCACAAAAGTATATAAACTCTGCCCATCCTTCATATCATAGTTTTTATGCATCGCTTTATAAAGATTATCCACGTGGTGAGGAAGGTGACAGTATAAAAGAACAATTAAAACGGATTGTTGACAATTCTCCATTGAACACTCGTTATGATGCAATAAACTCATATGTTTTGTCTGTGATGTATAATAACGAAGGCGATGAGTATAACTATATGAAATATCTTATTTATTCAGCTATGGCGGATATCAGGATATGTAACCGTGATATTGCTTCCCTTGAAGAACTTTCAAATATTTTATACAATCATAGTGATATAGATAGGGGATATACATATATTGGATATTGTCTTAAATCTGCATTGTTATATCCCAATAGGGTTCGTGTAGTAAATATTTCATCCATAATGGATAAATTACGTTATGCTTATCAAAAAAGAAATATTGAACAAGAAAATAAGTTGAGGACTTCGCTTAGTACGGTGAGCATAATGTTTGTAGTTCTTCTTGTATCAATATTTTTCATATATTTTCAGAATAGAAAACTTGTTAAATCTCGTAGAAATTTGGATGAAAGCAACCGTTTGTTAAGTCAGCATCTTCATGAGTTGTCGGAAGCCCAACAAATGTTGGCTGATGTTAATAATGAATTGAGCGATGTAAATGAAAAATTGAAAACTAGCAATAATCAGTTACAAGAGTCTAATTATGTTAAAGAAGAATATATTGGTTATGTATTCTCTATATGTTCCAGCTATATCAGTAAACTTGATGAATATCGTAAGAATATCGGAAGGAAGTTGAAAGCCGGGCAGATTGACGACATAAAATTATTGACTTCAAGCACAACTATGGTTCAAAATGAATTAAAGGAGTTTTATCATAGTTTTGATGCTATATTTCTTCATGTATATCCGGATTTTGTAGAAGATTTTAATTCCCTATTACGTCCCGAAGAAAGGATTGTTCTTAAGGAAGGAGAGTTACTTAATACAGAACTTAGGATATATGCTTTAGTAAGATTGGGAATAAGTGACAGTGTTAAGATTGCTGAGTTTCTGCATTGTTCCCCACAAACGGTGTACAATAATCGTTTGAAAACAAGAAATAAGGCTGTAATTCCTAAAGAAAAGTTCGCTGATACAGTGCGTTCATTAGGAAAAATGCAGAAATAGGATACTGTTTTTAACAATAACATATTGATAAAAGTTTACTTTGTAAGGATATTATATTATTGATAATCAGTGATATAATATCCTTTTTAGTTTACTTTTCCTATTTACCACCAGTTATAAGGTATAATGTAACGTGTTACCTTTGTAACCAGAGATTATTAATTGTAGTGTTAACTTTAGAATAGAATTTTGTATGCAGACTTGAACATCAGTATCGGTAAATTAAGAAATAGGTTGTAGGGATATTTATCCTGTTATTAATAGTCATCAATATTTTTACATATGAAAAATATAATACAGTTTTTTTTATTGCTTTTATTTTCTGTTCCTGTTTTGGCTCAGTATCAAAAGGTCACATTATTTGATGACCGTTCGGGAACAAAATTACTTGTTAATGGGAAGCCTTTTATGGTAAATGGTATGAACTGGGATTATTTTCCGATAGGTTCTAATTATTCATA
>JAHLFB010000134.1 GCA_018884025.1 Candidatus Phocaeicola faecipullorum | reverse complement strand
GTCGATAATATAAATAATAAAGTAGTGACGAAAATGAAAAAAGAGTATGAAATCAGCGGCATGATGTGCATGAACTGCCGCAAACATGTCGAGAATGCACTTAACTCGATAGAGGGAGTGCATGCCACCGTTACGCTCGACCCGCCTGTGGCTGTTGTCGAATTCGATTCTGCCGAAGTTCCTGTGGAAGAACTCCAGAAAAGGCTTGCGGAAGAAGGCGATTACAGGATAAAGGCCAGGTAGCCCAGGCCGCTTCCCGTGAAGCCCCGTTCATGAAGCCCCGTTATTTCATGAAAACGAAATATACGGCAAGGATGAGGCAGGCGAATGCTGCCAAGTGGTTCCACTGCAACGCCTGCCCCTTGAATATGAACAGCGCGAAGAGTGTAAAGACGGTGAGTGTTATTACTTCCTGAATCACTTTGAGTTGCATCAGTGTGAAAGGCCCTCCGTTGTCTATGAAGCCTATCCTGTTGGCCGGTACCTGTGCGCAGTACTCGAACAGGGCTATCCCCCAGGAAAACAGTATCACCATCCACAGTTTCCAATCGGTCGTTATCTTCATCTCCTGAAGTTTCAGGTGCCCGTACCAGGCGAAGGTCATGAAAATATTCGATACGATGAGCAGAAGTATAGTATAGACCCCTTTCATGTCACCACTGTTTTATTAAAATCCTTTTGTCAAAACCGGTTTAAAATCCGCAAAAATCAAAACGGCCGCAAAAATAAAAACTTCCTTTAGCAAAAACAATTTTTTCGGCTGCGACAGGATAGCGACAGAGCGCGACAGTAACATCAAATAAATTTGCTCCGCTTGCGGCTTCTTCGTATATTTGCCTTCGGTAAAATTTTTATGCTATGAGTCTGATAAAATCGATTTCCGGTATCCGCGGGACTATCGGAGGGAATCCGGGCGAGGCTCTTACGCCTGTAGATGTTGTAAAATTCGTTTCCGCCTATTGTGCGAGATTGAAAAAACTGTATCCCGGCAAGAGGTGCCGTGTCGTGGTAGGTCGGGATGCCCGCCTGTCCGGGGAGATGGTTGAGTCGCTGGTTTGCGGTACGCTCATGGCGTGCGGTGTGGATGTGGTGAAAGCGGGGCTCGCTACAACGCCTACGACCGAAATGGCAGTTATCTTCGAAAAGGCCCATGGAGGAATCATCATAACGGCATCCCATAATCCAAGGCAGTGGAACGCCCTCAAACTTCTGAATGAAAAGGGAGAATTTCTCGATGCCGCGGAAGGGGCGGAACTGCTCGAATGTGCCGATAGGGGCGAGTTCTGTTTTTCGGAAATAGACACTCTCGGAAAGGTGACGGCAAAAGATTTTGCAGCAAAACATGTCGAAGCGGTTGTCGATTGTCCGTATGTCGACGTCGAGGCGATAAGGAAGGCCGGTTTCAAAGTGGCCCTCGATGCAGTCAATTCGGTCGGCGGTATCATCATGCCGATGCTTTTCGAAAGGCTGGGAGTAGAGTGCGTGAAAATCAATTGCGAACCTACCGGGGATTTTGCTCACAATCCCGAGCCGCTTCCGGCGAACCTTATGGAACTTTCGTCGGTTACGGCATCTTCCGGGGCGGATTTCGGAGTGTCCGTAGACCCTGACGTGGACAGGATTGCCTTAATGTGCGAGGACGGCACGCCATTCGGGGAAGAATATACTTTGGTAGCCGTTTCAGACTATGTTCTTGCGAATTATGACAGGATACGGCCGTCCCATCCGGTAGGTCATAAGCGCGCCACCGTTTCGAACCTTTCTTCATCCCGGGCGCTCAGGGATATTACCGAGCAGCGCGGGGGAACCTATACCGCTGCGGCAGTAGGCGAAGTGAACGTTACGGCCGAGATGAAACGCACCGGAGCCGTCATAGGAGGCGAGGGCAACGGAGGGGTCATTTTCCCTGAAATCCATTACGGCCGTGATTCCCTTGTAGGTGCGGCGCTTTTCCTGAGTTATCTCGCACATTACAGGGATATTTATCCCGATACTCCGGCGGAGTGCTTCAACGAGCGTGGCATAGTAAAGGTTTCGGCTGTCAGGGAGAGGCTTCCGCGTTACTGCATAGAGAAACACCGTATCGAACTGAAGGATCCGTCGAAGGTGGATTCCGTCCTTGCGGCCATCAAGGAACGCTATTCGGACAAGAGGATAACCGACATAGACGGGGTGAAGATAGATTTCGATATGGAAAGAAAATGGGTGCATCTCCGCAAATCCAATACGGAACCTATTATAAGGGTGTATGCCGAGGCTCCGACTTCGGCCGAGGCCGATGCCATTGCGGATGAAATAGTGATGCTCGCGGATTCGATTCTCGGATAACCTTCGCCGGAAATGTTTTCATTCAGGACCACACCGATTTTCGAACAGGACGACCTTGTCTTGCGCAAAGGCAGGGTCGGGGTGTTCTGTACTCCGAACTGCTGGCATCCGGAGCGCGGGGAGTATCTTTATGAGACATTTGCCAAGCGGGGAAACCTGAAGCATGTCTTTTCCCCGTCGACACCCGAGTTTTCCAATAAGGAAAGCCACATATATGTGCCTCTGGAGCAGTTGCGTGAAACGGACGTGCTCATTGTTGAAATCCAGGGGGCGGGGGCGAGGTATTTCGCCTACACCAACGACTTGCTGGAACTGTTTTCCTCAATGTCCGAAGAAAAGATAAACATACCGGTTTTCATTGTGGACCATATCAATCCGGCCGGCCGGCAGGTCGAGGGAACCATGTCCGAGGCGATGTTCAAACTGGCCCACAGGCACGGACTTACTGTCGGTGAGATTGCCTCTCTTGTCCATAATGACCTGAATGCGCGTTTTCCTCTGCATGTAATTTCCGTTTCCGCCACACCGTCGAACCGCGAACTGCTTCCGTGGACGATTCCTATCGCGGCGGACATGCCGGGATATTTTACGTGCAGCCTCTACTCCGGAAGTGCCCTGTGGTCGGGTACGAACGTAACCCCGGGCATAGGCACGACACGTCCGTACGAGATTTTCGGCGCGCCTTTCATGGAAAGCCTTCACAACAGTTACAAGATGCCGCCGGCAGCGGATGGGGCCACTTTGAGGCCATGCCGTTTCCAGCCTTCGGTGGGAGAATATGCCGGGCGGCAGTGTTTCGGATATCAGATAATCCTCGAACCGGGCGCTTCGTACCACGCCCTTTCGCATGCATTGCAGCTGATGAACTTCGTATACCGCAATTGCGAAGAATTTTCGATAATAAACGATGACGATTCGCTCGGGTTCAACGACAGGACTCTGATAGACCTGTTGGATGACGAAGTGCTGTACGGCTATGTTACGGGCGATGTCGAGTGGGAAACCGCGCGGGAGCATATCAAGGAGCAGGAGCAGAAATGGATTAAGAAAGCCAGAAAATTCCTTCTTTACGAGGAAAACCAGCTTTTCCGGATAAAATAAAGGGGCGGCCGATTTCTAAGAAAAATTTTGTATTTTCATAAAAAAGGGTTATCTTTGCGCTCCGATTTGAAAAATATTAACGTTAATAATTTAATTTATAAAGCAATGAAGAAAAGTACTCATCCCGAAAGTTACCGTTTTGTCGCTTTCAAGGATATGTCGAACGATTACGTGTTCATTACACGTTCTTGTGCAAATACAAAGGAGACCATCGAAATCAACGGTGTGGAATATCCTCTTGTAAAACTCGAAATTTCGAACACATCACATCCGTTCTACACGGGTAAGATGAAGCTTGTGGATACCGCAGGACGTGTCGACAAGTTCTACCAGAGGTACAAGAAAAGAGACAACAGCCAGAAATAGTTTATTCGTTTCAGAAAATAGTTTATTCGTTTCATAATTTGGATTTGCCCATGGATGGTCATGCAGTTCATGGGTTTTTTGTTATTTCTTGCCCGTGACCCGAACAAAATGGACTGCCCTCCTTTCGGGAGAACTTCCTTGGCTACCCGATTGATTTTTCTTCAGGGTTCCGGATTCAGAATAAGGGATTTTGTCGCCCTGTTTTTCCACCCCATAGCCATCTATGATTTTTATAATATACTGATAACCAGTGTTTTATTAAAACAGCTCCTGCTTTTGGGTGCCTCAGAAAGCACCCAAAAGCAGCCTGTGTTTTTGTAAGTTATTGATTGTTAATTACTTCAAAAAGAGCCGGCTGGCTGTGGGGTGGAAAATATGCAGGTAAAATCCGGTTTTGCTTCCTTTGTTATCTCGCCCGTCAATCCTTCGTCAGGATGTTATTTCTCTGTCCGCTCGAAAATGAAAGTTTGGAGCGAGTTGCGTTTTATTAAGTTGTTGGCAATCAATTACTTGTTAAAATAGGACTCGCTTTTGGGTAGTACGCAAACATGGTCAAAAGCGAGTGGTGTTTTCTTAAATAATTGATAATCAGTTATTTGTAAAAATTTTACTCGCTCCAAGCATTTGTCGACAGGGCCCAAGGGTTCAGCGGCCCGAATCCTCTATCATGTTCCTGATTGACAGGTTGTTGTCGGTGTCTTCGATGAGGCTTTCAAGTGTGACGGGCATCCGGTATTTCCAGTGGTGATGCGGATTTGCCGGGTCGTTAATGCGTTCTTCGTCAGTGGGCGTGCCGTTGCTGTCGTGAAAGTCGGGTGTGTACGGTCCCGGGTGCCGGAAAGTTGCCAGCCAGTCCTGTAGGGGGAAGACGGCGAAGGCTGAAGGACTTTGCAGATGGGCTGAGATTATCGCGGAGCAAATCTCGGGGGTGCATTCGTCTGGAGCCTTCCCCGGCATGCCGAGAACGTTTTCATAATACCGTTGTGTCTTTTCCGGGTCTTCTTTCCACCAGCCGCGGAGTGTCGATACGTCGTGAGTCCCCGTGCTGCATACGCTTAGGTACGGATACCCTGCCGGGTCAGCAAATTCGCGGGCCGGGTTCTTGGGCATGCGTTGTATTTCGAGGGATGCTATTTTCAGGGAATCAAGTACTTCCGGAACACAGTCGGGAATCATTCCGAGGTCTTCGGCACAAGCCGTCATGCCTGTAGCCGAGACGAGTCCGGAAAGTTTGAGCATTGCGCCGTTTTTCCAGAATCCGTTGTGCCTTCTGTAAAAGAAATCATCGTGAAGCCGCATATAAGCCTTTTGCATTTTGTTGTCCAATGTCTTGAAAGCCAATGTGTCCGGACCGTTGAACAGGGGATGGTAAAAACCTTTGGCACGCGGATCTTCAATGAATAATTCGCCAAGTGTTTTTTCGCCAAGTGTTTTTCCGTCAAGTGCGTTTCCGTCGGTTCCCGTTTCAGGCCCAGACAAGAACCCGGCAGACCGGAGCTCTTCCCCGCTGTATGGCAGGGCGGGATAGAAGTGCCCGTACATTCCGGAGCTTACTCCGCGGGGAATTTCCCATATCCTGAAAAATCCGAGTATATGGTCGATTCTGTACATTGAAAAATATTCAGACATCTTTTTCAGCCGCATTTTCCACCAGGAATATCCGTCGGAAGCCATCCGGTCCCAGTCGTATGTCGGGAAACCCCAGTTCTGCCCGTCTTTGGAAAAATAATCGGGCGGGGCGCCTGCCGAAAATCCCATGTTGAAACATTCGGGGTTGCACCAGGTATCCACGCCGTGCGGATTGACCCCTATGGGGATGTCGCCCATTATCGCTATGCCTTTCCCTGCGGCGTATGATACGGCTTCGGAAAGCTGGGCGTGAAGATGGTATTGGGTGAAAATATGCAGTTGCATCCGGTCGTGGAACCGTGCCAGCGAAAACATTTTTTCGGCAAGATTCGGTAAATATTCCGAGTATTCGCCCCATTTATTGAAATCCGGTGTTGCGTATTCGTCCCTGAGAGTACAGAATGCGGCATATGGAAGCAGCCAGCCGCAGTTTTTTCCCCAGAATTCCTTGAAATCCGGTGTGGCGAAAGTTTCAGAGGCATACATGCCGAACAGGATACGGATGTATTTGTCTTTAAGTGCGGCTACGTTTTCGTAATCTACGTAGCCCAGCCTGTCCGAATCATGCAGCCCGGACTCAAGAGCCTCGATTTCCGTGCATTTGTCACCGGCGAACGTATTCCTAAACGCATTCTTAAACGTATTCTTAAACGCATTCCTGATGAGGGAGGGGTTTATGTATATGGGATTCAATGCCATGACTGAAATGACATTGTAAGGGTACGAGTCGTCCCATGTGCGGTTTGCCGTAGTGTCGTTTACCGGGAGTATCTGCAATATGTGCTGTCCTGTGGCGTGGAGCCAGTCGGCGGCGGCCTTTATGCAACTGAAGTCCCCTATGCCGTAGCCGTCCCTGACCCTTAGGGAAAAGACAGGCACGGCCGTTCCTGCAAAACGTGGCGGTTCCTGTCCGAAATCGGCTGAGGAAAACTCGAAAATGCAGGATGTCCCGGGGATTCCGTTCCCGCCTTGTTCCTGAACAGGTATGTCCAGCACCCTGTTGTCTCCGTTCTCCCAGACGATTTCGCCATTGCCCCGTTTCATTATAAACTTGAAAACAAGGCGTTTGTCCGTCTCCCGGATGGGGATTTCGGCCGCCCATCTGCCTGCTTCGCAAGGTTCCATCCTCAGGGCTTCCGATGTGTTCCACCGCCCGAGGCAGGGGTTCTCGCCGCTTACTAATATGCTATCCCCGGTTTTTACGGCAGGGACTGTAACTGTCAGGAAAATCCCGCGACCCTCTTCCAACGTTAACGGGTGGCATTTGTGAGGGAAAAATATTTTTGTGAATGGGTCGGAAAGCAACAGGGCGGAATTGTCATAACCCTGCCATGAGCATTTTATCGAGATGTCTCCATTCCCTGTGGTCAGATGCCTTTCTCCTCCGGCTTCATGCATGACGAGGCCCGGTACCGGTGATGAAGGTCCGCATTCAATCTGAAAACAATATCCGATGTCTGTCCCCGGGGATACTTCTGCAACCGCCTCCCAATCGTCCCGGCAGTAGCCGGAAGGGGACATCCTTATTTTCTTCCCGTCGAGAAGCAGGAAAACGGCATCTCCCGGCGATGTCCTGAAATTTATGCTGAATGTAATTTTCATGGGATGAAATTCTACATAATCATGGAATGAAATTTTACATAATGTGGGCAAATTTACCGATTTTGCCTATCTTCGCGAAAATTATTTTCCTGTATGAAAAAGATATCAGTTGCGGCTTTGGCGCTTTTAATGTCAGTCTGCCCCTTTGCCTCTATGGGCGGAAACCTTCCGGAAGAGGAGTGGCATGACGGGAAGTATTCGATGTTCATCCATTTCGGGCTGTATTCGGTGCTCGGCGGAGTGTGGGACGGAAAACCTGTGACTCAGGGATATAGCGAGCAGATACAGTCTTTTGCCGGGATTTTCAGCGATTGGTATGCGCTGACTGCCGACGAGCTTGACCCGACGGCTTTCGATGCGGACAGCATAGTGGCCCTTGCGGAACGTGCGGGGATGAAATCCATAGTTTTCACGTCCAAGCACCATGACGGCTTCTGCATGTTCGGAACGGAAACCACGGATTTCAATTCGGTGGATGCGACACCTTGCGGCCGCGATTTCGTCCGTGAACTTTCGCAGGCATGTGCAAAGGCGGGCGTGAGATTCGGACTGTATTTTTCCATAATCGACTGGCATTATCCGTACGCATACCCGATTTCGAGCCACAATGCGGATTTTGTCACGCCGCAGCACCATGAACTCAACAAGGCGCAGGTCACGGAGCTTCTTACGAAATACGGACCTATATCCGAGCTCTGGTTCGACATGGGCTCGCAGACTCCTGAACAGAGCCGTGAACTTTACACGCTTGTCCACTCGTTACAGCCGGACTGTATGGTAAGCGGCCGTATCGGCAATGATTTCTACGATTTCTCGGTAATGGGCGACAACAGGTATCCGGACGGGGCGTTGCAGGCCCCTTGGCAGACCGCAGCATCCATGTTCAACGAGACATGGAGTTACCGTTCGTGGCAGGAGAGGGGGAGCGTATCCGGAAAGGCCATGGAAAAACTCCGCAGCCTGATAAGGGTCGTCTCGCACGGCGGAAATTATCTGTTGAACATCGGTCCGGACGGGACGGGAACCGTGGTCCCTTTCGAGCGCGATGTGCTTCTGACCATAGGAAAATGGCTGGATGAAAACGGGTCCGCCATCTACGGCACCGAAGCCTCTCCTTTCCGTGAAGATTTCGAATGGGGGGCGGTGACGAGGAAGGACAATGTTCTGAACCTCATATTTTCAGGAAAACGTCCCGCTGACGGGGAGGTAGTTCTCCGGATGCCGGGATATTCGGCCGTATCCGTGCTCCGTGGGGGCGATGCCGGAACAGGTAAGGCAGCCAATGCGGCAGCCGGTGAGGATAATGCCGTATACAGTAAGGAAGGCGACTGGCTTACGGTATCCGTTCCCGAGTACGGCGAAGACGAGATTCCCGTGGTAAGCATAGTTTTCGACCGTCGGATAGAACCGTTGTCTGAGGGTGCGATGGAATGCGCGGAAGGAAGTGTCCTGTCCGGCCGGAATGCGGTAAAGGACTACAGCTATTCGTGTTTCGACTATTACAGCAATTATCGCAGTACAGTCGCATATTCGTGGGAAATCATGCCTGGCAGGAAGTTCGGGAGGAACAAGGACGGCAAGAGAGTGAGGATAGTCCACACTTCTTCCGAAAACGGCAGGAAAATCCGTCTTTCGGTAAACGGGGAATCCCGCGAATATGAGCTTAAAGGCTCGCAGAAGGTGAATCCGGCCAGGTCGGATTATTCCGTGGAGGGGGCTTATATGCAGCTTTACCGCGCTTCGTCCTTCGATACCCCGGATACGGTCGCGGCGGTCACTGGTTTCGAGGGATGGTCACCGATGCCGCAATCAGGGGAAATTTCAGTAAAATCGCATCCGTTCGGCAATTGCCGCATGGTGCTGGATGTGGTTTCAGACAAAGAGCGCGATCTGGTTTTGGACGTGGTGTCCGGAAACGGCATGGAGTTGTATGTGAATGGAAAATTATACGCTAAACATCTGAATCCGTACCGCAGCGGGCGCAACTGTGAAAAGGTCGTGGTCAGGCTCGTGAAAGGGAATAACCAGATACTCTTGCGTTCATATAACAGGTTTGAGAACGTACTTTATGCCGGTCTGTCCGTATCGCCGGAACAGGGCCTCTGTGCCGATGAGATTGAACTGCCTGCCGCTATCAGGGCCGGAGTGCCGGCCGAAATACGGATAGAGGCTGCCGACACGCCTTCGGAACATACCGACGGAAGGCTGCATAACATCGGCATTGTTCTGTGAAATACGTAAAAAATACCCCCCCCCGGTAAATTTTCCGGAAACAGGTGTACCGATTAAAAAATAATGCCTATTTTTGTATTATAAACTGTTTACCCGGTTTTAAGTATTAATGGGATTTAGCGGATATGAAGCAATATTGTCCCGATTTTGTGAACCTGTTTTTAACTGATTGGATTATAATGTTTTATACATCTTTTCAGGATTAATGAATTTACCTTTCGATACAGTAATGGGACCTGATTCCGAAAATCATCCTCCGGCGTTGACGGAGGAAGCCGAGCCCAAAAAATGGTATGTCATGAGGGATTTGAAGCGCCACAATGCCAGGATGCCTGCATTCAAAGAGCTGGCAATGAAGGGCATTGAGGTATTCACCCCTTTGAAAAGCAGGCTGTCTGTCTGTGGAGGGAAAAGAATCAGGGAGGAAATACCGGTAATACAGGATTTGCTTTTTGTCCATGAGTCGCGCGGGATTCTCGACCCGGTTGTAGAAAAAACACCTACGTTGCAATACCGTTTCGTGCGCGGAGGTTTCCGCGAACCTATGACGGTAAGGGATGCGGATATGGAGCGTTTCATATATGCGGTACGTGCCGCCGAGTCCCCGGTGTTCTATGTCCCTGACGAACTCACTCCGCAGATGTGCGGAAAGAAAGTGAGGATGGTCGGTGGCAATCTCGACGGGTATGAAGGCAGGTTGCTTGCGGTCCGCGGTTCGCGTGTCAAAAGGATTTTGATAGAGCTTCCCAACTTACTGTCGGTGAGCGTTGAAGTCCAACCGGAGTACATACAATTGATTAACTGAACCTTTTATAAATCGGCCTTTTATGATGTATTACTTGTTTTTGTGCTGCGATTTGTTGCTTGCCATTTTTTTAGGATGCCTCATCATTCCTAAAATCCTGGTCATCTCCTACAAGAAGGAGCTTTTCGATATGCCGGACAGCAGGAAGGTACACAAGGTGCCAATCCCGAGGCTCGGAGGCGTTTCGTTTTTCCCGGCCATACTGATTTCGGTATGTTTCATGATGGGCGTGAGGTATTTTACCGGATATACATTGGTCAATATCGATATCGAACAGACCCTTTGCCAGTTTTTCTTCCTGGCCGCCGGAGGCATGCTGCTGTATCTGGTGGGTCTGGCGGACGACCTTATCGGCGTGGGCTACCGTTATAAATTCATGGCCCAGATAGTTGCGGCCCTGCTTCTCGTCTGGCCCGGGGAATGGATTAATTCGCTCGGAGGCCTTTTCGGGGTTTATGAGATTCCGGCTTTCATCGGGATTCCGCTGACACTCCTGATTGTAGTGTATATCACAAATGCAATCAACCTTATAGACGGCATAGACGGCCTCGCTTCGGGGCTGTGCTGTATCGCACTGACAGTCCTGGGCATCCTGCATGTCATAGAGGGAGAGTATATTTATGCGATGCTGGCTTTCTCCACCTTAGGTGTGGTGATACCGTTTTGGTTCTATAACGTGTTCGGCAATGCCAACAAAGGGCACAAGCTCTTCATGGGAGACACGGGCAGCCTGACTTTGGGCTACATATTGAGCGCCCTCGTCATCCACATGAGCGTTGTGGAGCCTTCTGAAAACATAAAGGCGGGCAATCCGGACATGATAGTGGCGTTCTCGACCCTTTTAGTGCCTCTGTTCGATGTCGTAAGGGTTGTGCTTCACCGTCTCAGGGAAGGGAAGAACCCATTCCTGCCGGATCAGAACCATTTTCATCACAAACTGCTGCGTACCGGGATGAGGGTGCGTTCGGTGATGATTACGATATTGTGTGTCTCCCTGTTCTTCATCGGTTTCAATTATCTGCTGGCCGACAGGATGGACACGACCCTGCTTCTTGTGCTTGATGTTACGATTTGGACTGCGATGCAGCTCGGAATCAACTATGCCATCAGGCAGAACAAGGGAAGGGGCAGAAGACTGTGGAATATAAAACAAGAAAAAACAATATGATGAATCGTTCTATTTTACGGGCGGCCTTCCTGCTGTTGTCGGGGGTGTTCCTGCTCGCTTCGTGTTCTTCTTACAAGAAGGTAGTATATTTTCAAGATATTTCCTCAGGCCTTTACGAGATGCCACT
Source organism: Candidatus Phocaeicola faecipullorum (assembly GCA_018884025.1). GTDB lineage: Bacteria > Bacteroidota > Bacteroidia > Bacteroidales > Bacteroidaceae > Phocaeicola > Phocaeicola faecipullorum. Next base: position 18,109 of record JAHLFB010000134.1, on the reverse strand, counting down.
TGCGACTCCGAAAGAAATTACCCTGCGGCCCGGGGACAAGATCTCAATCCTCGTAAACAGCCGCGACCCCCAGCTGATGGATTTGTTCAACCTTCCGTATGTTTCGAGGCAGCTCGGGATGTCTTCGAGGACTGGTGTGGCAACCGCAATGAACCAGGGGATAATGGGATATACCATAGACGAAGAAGGGTATATAGATTTTCCCGTATTGGGTAAAATAAAGGTAGAAGGTATGAAACGTGAAAATGTTGCCGAATATATCAAGAACGAACTGATAAACAACAACCTCGTAAAGGACCCGGTCGTAACGGTGGAATATATGAACCTTTGCATCTCGGTGATGGGAGAGGTGAACAAACCCGGCAGGTTCAATATCGACAGGGACTGCATCACTGTAATAGACGCCCTCAGCATGGCCGGAGACCTGACAATATACGGCCAACGGAACAACGTCCTTGTGCAGAGAGTGGAGGACGGGGTGATGAAGGCCTACAGGATAGACCTTACCTCGGGAGAACAGGTATATACTTCGCCGGCCTACTATCTGATGCAGGACGATGTCGTGTATGTCGAGCCTAATCCTGTAAAGGCAAGGCAGTCGACAGTGAACGGCAACAATCTCCTTTCTACCTCGTTCTGGATATCGATTGCTTCACTCATAGCATCAATCATAAATATCATTATACCTTAAATAGAAAATATATCGAATCATGGCAGATAATATCAGTGCAAACAATCAGGTGAAACAGTCCGAAGATTTCATAAGCATACAGGATTTCCTGTACATGTGCCTGTCGAAGTGGTATTGGTTCGTGATATCGCTCGTAGTGCTCATCGCTTTGGCTTTGATATATATAATGAGGACCCCTCCGGAGTATACCCGCTCGGCTTCGATGCTTATAAAGGAGGATGACAAAGGACAGTCAATTTCGAGCGATGTGAGTTCCGCTTTTGCCAGCATGGGGTTGGTACAGTCCAATACCAATGTGAACAATGAGGTGATAGCCTTGCAGTCGCCGGCAATCATGACCGATGTGGTGAAGAGGCTGCACCTTGATGTAAACTATAAGGTGAACGGACGGTTCTACGACAGGGTACTTTACGGACAGAACCTGCCGGTATCGGTGAGTTTCCTTGACATGAACGACAATGAATCCGCTTCCTTTACGATAAAGCCGGCGGCGGACGGCACCCTTGGTTTTTCGGATTTCGTCCGTAATGGGGAGGAATCCGATGCAGAGGTGACAGGAAAGCTCAATGATACCATAGAAACCCCTGTCGGCAGGATTGTCGTTTCGACTACACCGTATTATTCAGGGACTTTCGATTCGGACGTATATGTCAGCCGCTCGACGATTTATGGCGCCGTACAGTCTTATTCGGAAAGGCTGTCAGTCGGCCTTGCCAACGAGGATGCCACGATAATCAATCTTTCGATAACAGATGTATGCATCCAGAGGGCCGAGGATGTGCTGAATACGCTTATTGCCGTGTATAACGAGAACTGGCTGAAAGACAAGAACCAGATAGCCGTCAGTACGTCCATGTTCATAAACGACCGTCTGAAAGTAATCGAGAACGAGCTCGGGACAGTGGATGCGGACATAGCATCGTATAAGGGCGAGAATCTGCTTCCGGACATACAGGCCGCCTCGAGCATGTACATGTCGCAGAGCCAGGAGACCAATGCGCAGATACTGGAACTCAGCATGCAGCTGTCCATGGCAAAATACATAAAGAGTTATCTTGCCGCAGGAGAGTCCCAGAACCAGTTGCTGCCGGCCAATTCCGGGATATCCGGAGGCAATATCGAGAATCAGATTTCGGAGTACAACACAGCACAGCTCCAGAGGAACAACTTGGTGGCGAACAGCAGCGACGAGAACCCCCTGGTGAAGGATATGGACAATGCGCTGAAGTCCATGCGTGAAGCCATCATCACTTCCATAGACAATCTTGTGGTGACACTGAATACGCAGATAGAGACTTTAGAGCGGACAAACGAGCAGATAATGGCGAAGATAGCCGCGAGCCCTTCGCAGGCTAAAGACCTGTTGTCGGACGAAAGGCAGCAGAAGGTAAAGGAGGCCCTTTATCTCTTCCTGCTCGAAAAACGCGAGGAAAACGAATTGTCCCAGGCGTTTACGGCTTACAATACCCGCATCATCACTCCTCCGACAGGCAGCATGTTGCCTACGGCTCCGGTTAAACGGAATATTTTCCTGATAGCCATAGCTCTCGGAGTCCTGATACCGATAGCTGTCATTTTCATTAAGGAAATGTTCAATACCGCTATCAGGGGACGTAAGGACATCGAGGGCATGAATGTTCCGTTCCTCGGTGAGATTCCGCTCATCGGCAAGAAGAAACGTTTTTCAAGGCTGGCCGGCATGAGACAGAGGAAAAAGAAATACGAGAAAGAGGTTCCGGAAATCGTGGTCAGGGCCCAGAGCCGCGATGTGATAAACGAGGCGTTCAGGGTGGTACGTACAAACCTTGAATTCGTAATCGGCAAAGAAGAAGGGCCTAAGGTAATCATGGTTACATCCATGAATCCGGACAGTGGAAAGACCTTCGTTATATCCAACCTTGCGGCAAGTTTTGCGATAAAGAAGAAAAAGACAGTCATCGTAGACCTCGATTTGAGGAAGGCGACCCTGAGCAGTTATGTCGGCAATATAAAGACCGGAGTGTCTAATTATCTCGCGGATAAGGACGTATCGTTATTTTCCATAATTTTCAAGGACAAGTCGATACTTGACCTCGATATCATTCCTGTCGGAACCATACCTCCGAATCCTGCCGAGCTCCTGTTTTCGGAAAGATTGGGGCAGTTGCTCTCCGAATTGAAGCAGAAGTATGATTATATTTTCATAGACTGTCCTCCGGTCGAAGTGGTGGCTGATACTTCCATCATTGGACGTCATGCGGACTATACCCTGTTCGTGGCAAGGGCCGGGCTGCTTGACAAGAGGATGCTGCCGCAAATCGACAGATTCTATGTTGAAAACAGGTTCAAGGGCATGATGCTCGTGCTCAACGGTACGGAGGTGGCCCAGGGCCGTTACGGTTACCGCAAGTACGGGTACAGTTACGGATACAACTACGGTTACGGAAGTTACGAAGGTTATGTCCAGAAATAGTTGAGTCTGCCATGTGGCCTTTCGGAAGACATATCTCTCTTGAAGAAAGCGGAGTGTTCCGCGGCTTTACCGACTGCCATTCGCACATACTTCCGGGTGTGGACGACGGTGTGCGGACTATGGACGAGGCCTTGGAGATATTGGCTCTGTATGAAAGGTCCGGAATCGTTTCGGTATGGCTGACACCACATGTAATGGAGGATGTGCCCAATACACCGGCCGTTCTGAAAGACCGTTTTTCGGAGCTGTGCAATATATATAAAGGTAACATCTCCCTGCACCTTGCTTCGGAAAACATGTTGGACAGGCTGTTCGAGGAACGCCTTGCGCAGGGCGAACTGCTGCCGTGGGGATTTGGAGGCAACCGTCTTTTGGTCGAAACCTCGTATTTCAATCCTCCGGTGGATTTGTTCGGAATCATGGGACGAATCAAGGCGAAAGGATATTTTCCGATACTCGCCCATCCCGAGAGGTATTCGTACATGGACGACGGCGACTATGACCGTCTGAAGGATATGGGGACGGCTTTCCAGATGAACCTGCCTTCGCTCGCCGGCCTTTACGGGGAGCAGGTGCGCAAAAGGGCACTGTGGCTTCTGAAGAAGGGCTATGTGAACATGTTCGGCTCGGACATACACGGGCTCAGGATGTTCAGGCATACCATATCGGAAAAACTGTCATCGAAGACAATAAGTTTAATTAAAAATACATCAGTGCAATGAAAGCATGTTTCATGGGGTTGGGATACATAGGGCTCCCGACAGCGATTATCGCCGCAAAGCACGGCATTGAGGTTAAGGGCGTGGATATCAATCCGCAGGTCGTGGAAATGACCAATGCGGGGAAACTGCATATCATCGAGCCCGGTTTGGAAGATATGCTGAAGGAGGTAGTCTCTTCCGGAATGTTGACGGCATCGGTCGCCCCGGAAGTGTGCGATGCCTATTTCATGGTGGTTCCGACTCCTTTCAAAGGCAATCATGAGCCGGATGTTTCATACGTAGAGGCGGCTACGATGGCGGTGCTCCCGCTGTTGAAGGAAGGAGACCTTTACGTGATAGAGTCCACTTCGCCGATAGGTACGACCGAAGGCATGGCGAAGATTATTTTCGAAGAACGTCCGGAGCTTGAGGGCAAGATATACATTGCCTATTGTCCGGAAAGGGTGTTGCCAGGCAACGTAATATATGAATTGGTACACAACGACCGCGTAATCGGAGGCCTTACTCCGGAATCTACGGAAAAGGCGATAGGGTTCTACTCACAGTTCGTACAGGGAACCTTGCACAGGACCAACTGCCGCACAGCGGAGATGTGCAAGCTGACAGAGAACTCCAGCCGCGATGTGCAGATAGCCTTTGCCAACGAGCTTTCGCTGATATGCGACAAGGCGGGAATCAATGTATGGGAACTCATCAGCCTCGCCAACAAGCATCCGCGCGTTAATATCCTCCAGCCGGGTTGCGGAGTGGGCGGACACTGCATAGCGGTCGACCCTTATTTTATCACTGCCGATTTCCCTGCGGAGTCCAAACTCATAGCTGATGCCCGGGAAATAAACAACTATAAGGCTTTCTGGTGCGCCGAGAAGGTAAAGAACGCCATGTTGGAGTTCGAGCTTCTGAACCATCGCAAACCGGTAGTCGCGATGATGGGACTTGCTTTCAAACCGAATATCGACGACTTGCGCGAATCCCCTGCAAAATACATCGTCACCAAGGTGATGCAGGGCTGCAACAATGCAAACATCCTCGTTGTGGAACCGAATGTCAAGGAGCACCATGTGTTCAAGCTGACCGACTACCGCGAGGCTTACGAAAAGGCCGACATCGTGGCTTTCCTTACCGCCCACGACCCGTTCAAGACCCTTGAATGGCGTAGCGACAAGGTGATACTGGATTTCTGCGGAATATTTAAGAGGTAAAGGGAATCAATTCTAAATTATGGAAATTTCCGCTAACAATAAACGCATCGCTAAGAATACGCTAATGTTGTATATTAGGATGGCGTTTATAATGTTAGTCAATTTGTATACATCCAGAGTCATCTTACATGCTTTAGGTGTAGATGACTTTGGTTTGTATAATATTGTAGGTGGTGTCGTCGTATTGTTTTCATTTATAAACAATGCGATGATTACTTCTGTACAAAGATTCCTAAATTATGAATTAGGAAGAAATAACATTGAAGGAGCTAAGAAAATTTTTTCCGCTAGCATAACCATACATATAGCAGTCGCATTGCTATTTGTATTATTAGCTGAAAGTATCGGATTATGGTTCTTAAATAATTATATAAATATTCCGTTTGGCAGAGAAAGCGCTGCAAATTGGGTATATCAGTTTACTATTATTACTACAGTTGTAAATATAATTAGAGCACCGTACAATTCTACAATTATTGCTTATGAAAAAATGTCATTTTATGCTTACATAAGCATTATAGAAGCTGCTCTCAGATTAGGAATAGTATTTTTGATTTATTTATTTTTAGACCGTTTAATAGCTTATTCTGCATTAGTTACAGCAGTTGCGGTCGCTGTTTTAGTAATGTATGTTATATATTGTAGGATAAAGTTCCCTATATGTAAATATAAGTTTGAATACAATAAAAAAGTATATCTTCCATTAGTGAATTTTTCCGGGTGGAGTCTGTTCGGTGCTGCGGCAAATGTTGGGGCAAATCAAGGGATAAACATTGTATTAAATATGTTTTTTGGTGTTACAGTTAATGCTGCAATGGGAATAGCGCATCAAGTTAATGCAGCTTTATATCAGTTCGTTTCAAACTTTCAAACAGCATTTAATCCACAAATTATAAAGTCATATGCGGCTGGGGATAAAGATTATTTTTTTAATCTTATATTAAATACATCTAGATATTCATTCTATTTATTATTTCTATTGGCTTTTCCTGTTGTACTTTGTTGTAACGAGATAATTAGATTGTGGTTAGGTGAAATCCCTTTACATTCGGTCGAATTTTGTCGATTGATAATTGTATTTTCTCTTATTGACGCATTACAAGGTCCATTGTGGGTATCTGTTCAGGCAACAGGCAATATTAGGAATTATCAGATTTTAATGAGTGTTTTAATATTATCAAATCTGCCGGTGACATATTTTATTCTTAAATTAATACCGATACCAGAATTGGCTTTAGTAGTCAGGGTTATGATTAATGTCGTTACATCTGTTGCGAGAATAGTGTACTTAAAAAATTTGTGTGATTTTCCTGTAAAAAAATATTTATCATATGTATTGTTAAAATCATTATTTGTGTCTATTATCTCCTTGCCAATTCCGATATTTTTTTACATTATGATTGAAAATGAATTGTTGAAATTGGTTTTGACAATTATTCTTTGTATAGTATTGACCTTATTCTCAATATATTGTTTTGGCATAAATAAGGCTGAAAAGATATTTGTTAAAGAGTTTCTTAGGAAAAAATTTCATTTAATATAACAGCTATGAATAGGATAGTGGATGATAGTAAATGTTACGGTTGTGGAGTGTGTGCTATTGTTTGTCCAAAAAATATAATTGAGATAAAATTAAATAGTGACGGCTTTTATTCTCCCAAAGTGATAGATAGTACACAATGTATAGATTGTGGTTTATGTAAAAGTATTTGTGCGTATCAGAATACATCTTTAGCTGTATCTAATTCTGTTAAACAAAGTTTTGCGGGTTGGAGTAATAATGATAAGATTAGGTATCTGAGTTCGTCAGGTGGAGTTAGTTATGAGATATGTAAATATTTACTGTCTAAAGATTATAAGATTTGTGTCGTCCGTTACAATAACGAGTTAAACAGGGCTGAACATTATATTGCTAATAATGAAAAAGAATTGTATGAATCAATAGGAAGTAAGTATATTCAAAGTTATACGGTGGATGCTTTTCGCTCATTAAATTTAAATGATAAATATGTATTGATTGGCACCCCTTGTCAAATTGATTCTTATAGGCGGTATATTAAAAAATTAAAAGTTGAAAATAATTTTATTTTAATTGATTTTTTTTGTCATGCTGTACCTTCAATGCTAGCATGGAAAAAATACCTGTCATTGTTAGAAAAACGGAATATTATAAATATAAAACAAATTGCATGGCGGAACAAAAAATATGGCTGGCATGATTCATGGGTGATGACCGTTGTCGACTCAAATAACATTACGCACAATTTTAGGAAAACTCAGAAAGATTTGTTTTATAAGCTGTTTTTGGGAGATTATTGTAGTAACCCGGCATGTAGTCAGAGATGCAAGTATAAGTATGATAAATCCTCTGCAGATATTAGGATAGGAGATTTTTGGGGGCAGACATACAGCAAAGATGAAAACGGAGTTAGTTCCGTAGTAGCATTTACGGAAAAAGGCTTTGAATTGTTAAAAAATTGTGATTTGACTTTAATGCAGCATTCATTTGAGATTGTTGCTGAAGGACAAATGAGAAGAAATATTGTTCCGGCATATACTTCCGTCATTGCCAGAAGTTTATTAAAATGCAAACATGTTTCTTTAGATTCTCTATTATGGAAAGGCTTATTCATTGTTGAAAAGTCCTTAAAATTTATTAAAAGGAAAATAAAGATATGAAAATAGGTATTTTGACAATGCATAAAGTCTTAAACTATGGTTCTGCTTTACAGGCTTTTGCGTTATTACATTATATTCAATCTCTTGGTTGTGATGTTGAACTGATAGATTATATTTTCCCTCATAAGCAGAAATTGTCCATATTCAGAAGAGTCATCCGAGGAACAAAGTCTGTTTTGTCGGGACGATGCAATATGCAAAATAAATTCCAGAAATTTTATAATGATTTTTATAAGTGTTCAAAAATATCATACAATTCTCCGGCTGAGTTAGTATCAGCGAATTTAGATTATGATATTTTTATAACAGGGAGTGACCAAGTCTGGAATCCTATTCATATAAAAGACGATTATAGTTTTTTTCTCCCTTTTGTCCCAGAAAATAAATTGAAATATTCTTATGCTTCCAGTTTTTCTGTTGCCTCTTTACCGAATGAGAGAAAATCTATTGTTAAAGAATTATTATTAAAATACGATAAAGTATCAGTTCGAGAAAAAAGCAGTTTGGATATTGTTAAGGATTTGACAGGGATAACCCCAGAATATGTATGTGACCCGACATTGTTAATAACAAAAGAGGAGTGGAGGCAAATTGCTGCTGATTGTGCTCTTAATATAGAAAAGCCGTATATTTTGGCATATATATTAAAATATGCATATAATCCCTATCCAGATATATTAAATATAATAAAAGAAATACGAAATGAATTAGACGTACCGGTGGTATTTTTAGATGGGCCGAAATTAGATATTAAGAATGTTATAAATATAAATAATATTGCTCCATTGCAGTTTGTAAATCTTATTAATAATGCAAAATATGTGATAACGACATCTTTTCACGGGACAGCCTTTTCGCTTAATTTCGAGAAACCATTTGTTTCTGTCATTAAAAATAGGTCGGGCTTTGATACAAGAATGATAGATTTATTGGAAACAGTTAATGCAGATAGAGCGATAATTTATAATGAAGATTTCAACATAGATTTAGATTTTACTTATTCGGAAATTTCAGTTAATTTAAATAGATTCAGAGATAAATCCATAGAATATCTAAATAGTATTTTAAAACATTAAATATAATGTTACTTAGCTTAATTATATATCCTTTAACAGCTATCATATTGTATTTTTTGGCAAATAATTTGTCAAAAAGAGATTGCTTTGTTCGGCTTAAAGGTGGTAAATTAGGCTTTTGGAATACGGAAACAATCCTATCTTTATTGGTTTTTGGTTTCATTGCTGGTGCGAGATATAATGTTGGGGTTGATCATTTATCATATTTGGAAGAATATTTATTTATTCAAGAAACAGGAAATCCGTTTCGTGATACCTTTGAATCTGGCTTTTTATTCATTGCAAAATTATTTGCAGGTTTAGATTTACATTATTTTTTCTTTTTTGCTTTTTGGGCTATTTTACAAATAGGCTTTATATATTATGCTCTTCGTGACAGAAGATTTTTATTGCCGTATATAGCATTGCTGATTATGCTTGGTCCATATTTCCTAAATTGGATGAATGGAATAAGGCAGTGCGTAGTTATGTGCTTGTTTGTAGTTTTGATTGGATTTATCGTAAAAAGAAAATTTATATATTATGCTGTCGGAATATTGTTGGCGGCATTAGTACATAAATCAGCTTTAATTTTATTGCCGTTATATTTTATATTTTATAAAGAATATAAGTTAACGAACAGGAGATTCTTGTTGCTGATATTATGTATTTGCATAATATTGGGGATGTTTTCTTCGTATTGGTTAAATTCTTTGATATATATTGATGGTGTTTTATCGTTTCTTGGTTATGATGCATACGCTGAAAGCATTTATAAAATGACTTCGGAAGGCGTTTTGATGAGATCATTTGGCCCGAGTAGATTGATAATATTAATTACTGATATAACCATAATATGGTTTTATCCAGATATGAAAAAATATATGAGTGACGATAAGTATTTACCAGTGTTTTTCTTCCTATTTTTACTGGGTACTTTTTTGTCGAACCTTTTTATAAATACATCGCATATCTTTTTACGTCCAATAGAATATTTTACAATCTTTCGTTTGCCAATGACGGCATATTTGCTATATTATTTGAAAAAAGACAGGAGTATCTGGGTATTTCTTTTCTTTTCTGTAATTATTTTTTCATATATATTCTTTTCGATATTGAAAGCTCATTTAATGCCGGTGGGAAGTAATTTGTTTACATTATATAATTTCTTTTTTACAAAATAAACAATGAAAAATAAGCTTTTAATTATACAGCCACAGCCTTTTGGGGAATTGATTGATAGCTATAAATGGTGTGAGTACCTTAGAGGAGAATATAAGATAACATTACTATGTCAAAAAGGTAATGGCATGTTGGATATGCCGGATGTAAAGATTAAGTGTATCAAATCATTTGGTAATAGAACTGTAAGGGGCGCTATATTTGTTATATTTTGCATGATAAACATTCTTTTTTTTAAAGGAAAAATAATGGTCGTCCATTTTGAACATTGTGAAATATTCAAATATATTTTCCACTATAAAAAGATGATATTAGATATTCGTACGCTTTCAATATCTAAGAATGAAAGTATACGACAAAAGCAAAATAGTCAAATTAGAAATGCATGTAAAGTTTTTGACATCATTACTGTTATATCGGAAGGAGTTAAAAATCAAATAAATCTTCCATCAAAGACTTTTTATATTTTACCATTAGGCGCTGATGTTATTTCTGATGTTGTGAAAACTTACGATGAACTTCATTTATTATATGTGGGGACATTCTCAGGACGTGATATTGATAAGACGATAAAGGCAATGTCATGTTTTCATAAAAAACATTCAGAAATCCCGTTAACATACGATGTTATAGGTAGTGGTTTCAATAATGAAGCGGAAAATTTTAAATCAATGATAAAGAATTTGCATATAGAAAACATTGTAACTATTCATGGCCGGCTCCCATACAATAAATTGAAGCCTTTCTTCGATAAATGCAATATCGGTATATCTTTTGTCCCTATTACTGATTATTATGACGACCAGCCTCCAACAAAAACATTCGAGTATATAGGTTCAGGCTTATTTACGATAGCTACAGCAACTAATGAAAATAAAAAAATTATCAATAATGAAAATGGTATGTTAATTTCAGATACTGTAGAAGATTTAGCAAATGCGTTGTATGAGCTGTACATGAAAAGATTTACCATAGAAGATAATATGGTTAGAAATTCTTTAAAAGAATATTCATGGGAAAATATTGTTAATTTGAAATTAAAACCAATATTATTAACGAACTATTGATGTAAAATATAATATCATGAAAAAAATTGTATTTATAGGCGGTGTAGGTAAAAAGAATGATTTTGGAGGTGAATTAACAAAAAATAAAACAATATTGGATTTTTTGCAAAGAAAAGGTTATCGAATAGATTTGGTAGATACTTACAATTCGCGTAAAAAACCTTGGAAGTTAATAAAACTTCCTTTTTACTTAGTAGCAAATCGGAAAGAAGACATTATAATTTCTACTACGTTAGATAATATTGTTTGGCTATTAAAAATATTAATTTTCACAGGTTCCAAAAGAAATATAATATATTGGGGAATAGGTGGTAATTTCCCGAATAAAATAAAGCAAGGTATAATAGACAAAAAAATTTTATCTATTATAAAAATAATTATTGTTGAAGGTAATGCTATGAAAGAAACTCTGGCTGAATGTGGCATTACGAATGTATTGGTTTGTCCTAATTTTAAGAAAATAAATTATTTGCCCGATATATCAGTTGCTAGAAAAGATGATGTCATATCAAAGCAATTGCGTAATAAAAAATATAAAAAATTTGTATTTTTATCAAGGATTCAGCCCGAAAAAGGTGTTGATATTATTATTAATGTAGCCCGTAAATTGAATGATAATGGTTATGAAAATAATTACATTATTGATTTTTATGGCAGTATCGCACCAAATTATCAAGATGAATTTTTAAGTAAAATTAATATAATTGGCAATCTTGAATATAAAGGTAGAATTGATCTGACTAAAAATATGGGATATGATGTACTATCAACATACGACATGATGTTATTTCCGACATATTGGAGAGGTGAAGGTTTCCCTGGTGTTGTGATTGATGCGTATATCTCAGGATTACCGATAGTCGCAACGGATTGGCATTTAAATAAGGAATTTATTGTTGATGGTGAAACAGGTTTTATTATATCATCATTATGCATTGATAAATCTTTATATGAAATAATGGAAAGGATTTTAAATGGGGAGATGGATGAGAAAATAATGTTGATGAGTGATGAATGCCAAAAAAGAGCAGCTAGCTTTGATGTGGATTTTGCGATAGAAAATAAAAATATTTTAACGTATTTGTCTTAAATTTAATGTTATGAAAAGTAGTAATATTGGAAATTATTATGAAGATTTTATTGTGGGTGATACAATAGAACATTCATTATCGAAGACTATTTTCGAATCAGATAATAATTTATTTTCACTACTGACGATGAATTATCATCCGGTTCATACAAACATTGATTATGCTGAAAAAAATCAACATCATAAGATTCTGGTAGTAGGAACTTTGGTCTTTTCTCTTGTCGTGGGATTCACTGTTCCTGATATAAGTGGAAAGGCGATTGCTAATTTGGGCTATGAAGATATAAAGCACTTGTCTCCTACCTTTATAGGCGATACTTTATATGCACGAACAAAAATTATATCTAAAAGGGTGTCAAAGTCTAAAAATGATAGAGGAATTGTTTATGTAGAAACGATAGGATATAATCAACGTGGTGAAGATGTAATCTCATTCAAAAGAAATGTCTTAGTAAAAAGGAACTATAGCAATGAATAGTGAATATCTCATGCGCAGTTTGATGTTTGTGCCTGCGCATAATAAGAAATTGATGGATAGTGCTTCAAGAAAGGATGCAGATGTTTTATTATTAGATATAGAAGACTCTGTTCCATCTCATTTAAAGCAAGAAGCCAGAGATAATATTATATTTTATGTGAATAATAAGATTTTTCAAGGTAAAGGTATATTTCCTCGGATCAATGACCGTGAAAGTGGAGAGTTGTTGAAAGATTTATTACAATTAACAATTCCAGGAGTAGATGGTTTTCTTTATCCGAAATCAACAAAGCCGGAAGATGTATATTTTGTAGGAAAATTATTGGAAACGATTGAATATGAAAAAGACATCCCAATAGGAACATTTAAGATAATACCATTAATTGAGACAACCGGTGCGGTTATTAACATTCAACAAATATGTACAGCTTCCGAAAGAGTCATTGCCGTAGCTTTCGGATGTGAAGATTATGTTACTGATTTGCAGGGTAAACATGATAATGAAGGGATTAGTATTTTGAATGTACGGGCCAATATTGCTGTAGCAGCCCGTGCTGCTGAAATATTGCCTATAGATACTGTGCATATTAAAGTACATGATTTGGAAGATCTGGAAAAAAATTTAATAGTAGGTAGAAACCTCGGCTTTGAAGGTATGTTGGTCTTAAATCCTATTGAACTTCCATTGGTCCATAAATATTATTCTCCTACGGAGGATGAAGTTAAATGGGCTGCTGAGATGATAAAATTATCAGATGACGCAATTAAGGAAGGTAAAGGAGTCGCTATAAAAGATGGTAAATTCATTGGTCCTCCAATGGTTAAAATGGCTAAAAACATACTAAATAAGTATAAATTAATTCAGAAGAAAAACCATAGATTATGAATAATAATGCTTTATCTGCAATTATTGACAAACTCATATTGCATTTGAAATTAGAAAATTATAAGGGATACGATCCGTATGATGCCTTAAATTCATATGTCCCGTATCGTTTATTAGGTCATAAAATCCAAGTTTTAGCTATCCAAATTCAATTACGAAATCCCATAAATTTAAGACCGATATTAGGTATAAAAAAAGATTATAGTGTTAAATCGTTAGGACTTATCCTTCAAGCACTTTCACAGTATTATCAAATAAATAAGAGGGAAGATGTTTTGAGTGAAATGAATAAATTATTTGATTTATTGCTTGAGAAAAGAATTAAAAATCAGAATTTTTCGGGAAGTTATTGGGCAGTACATTATCCTATAGCTTGGAAAACATGGGAGCGTCCCAAATTTGATCCCTCGGCAGTACTTGCCTGTGTTGTCTTTGAGGGTGTATTTGAGTATTATAAAGCGACAAATTTATCGAAAGCAAAAGATTTATTAATAGATATTGGAGTTTTTTTATTGAATAATATTCCAATAACAGAAAATGAGTTTGGAAAGTGTTATAGTTATACAGCAAGAAAGAAAGAGATTGTTTATAATGCTAATATGTATGTTGCAGAGTCTCTTTCTAAATTGTTTTATTTGACAAAAGAAGAAAGATATAAAAATGAAGCATTAAAATGTATCGATTTTGATATACACTATCAGCGACATAATGGATGTTGGGGATATCGGTTATATCCAGAAACAGGGAAGGAACGGGAGCAAATAGATTTTCACCAAGGTTTTATTATAAATTCTTTAGGAGAGTCTTTAAAGTATCTGGGAATTAAAGATAAATATTATGAAAGTGCGTTAAAGAAAGCATTTAATTTTTATCTACATGAGCAATTTACTGATGATGGTAGAGGATACTGGAGGTTGCCATCATTATATCCGATTGATATCCATAATCAAGCCGTTGGTATTTGGATTGGTTCGAAATATAATTATTTGTCCGACGATACTATCAAACATAAAGTTGAAGCTATTGTAGAATGGACATTGAAACACATGTATAATAAGAAAAAAGGTTATTTCTACTATCAAAAAAGAAGATTATTTATAAATAAAATAGATTATATTAGATGGAATCAAGCATGGATGCTGTTAGGTCTTGTCAATAACTATGTAATGCACTATGATAGATAAAAACTCTTTGAAATCTGATTTAATAGCTTTAGGAATAAAGCAAGGTGATTTGATCCACCTAAAAGTATCAATGAAATCTATAGGGATAATTGAAGGTGGTGCTAAAACCCTAATTGATGCTCTTTTAGAAGTAGTCGGTGTAACTGGAACTATTGTGTGTGACTCATTTGTAGAGTCCGAAATTTCATATTTAAGATATTTCAAAAAGAAAATATCGAAAAATAGTTTATCATATGCAGGAGCATTTGTAAATGCTATGATTAATTATCCAGGGGTCTATAGGAGTTCTCATCCTATTCAAGCTTTTTGCGCTATAGGTTCAATGGCTAAAGAACTGACAGAAAATTTTACAATAAATTCTTTGCCTTATGAATTTCTTGAAGTAATGGCAAAAAAGGGTGCGAAAAATTTAAAAATTGGTCCAGAAAATAAAGTTGTCGGAGTCGGCACAACACATATTGCTATTTGCCGTTTGGGATATTGGCAAAAACAATTGCCGAAGGGCATATATTATTATGATCATAATAATAAATTAAAATGGTTCCGCCAATCATGGGCAGATGGTTGCAAAAAAGGTTTTATAAGTTTGAACCCATACTATCATTCTAACAATTGCGTAATATCACAAGGTAAATTAGGTGAAACCCAAGCTACTATAACAGATATGGGAAAAACGTTAGATATGGAAATGAAACTTTTCAAGGAAAATAAGACAGCCTTTATGTGTAATGAGAAAGATTGCGTTTATTGTAGTTTTACTTGGGAAAATAGTAAATTTACCTTCAAAGAGTGTTTTATAGATAATATTAGGAAAAAGCAGTATAAAAAAGCACTTCAAGCATTTGCTATTGAAATAATGGGAAAAAAATTAAAGTAAATATGTGTGGCATTTTAGGAAGTATTAATGTTCCGGTTTCATCTGATTTATTAAATACGATAAAACATAGAGGTCCGGATTATCAAGCTATATATTGTGATGAATGCGGCGGTAATAAAGTTTATTTAGCGCATACGAGGTTATCCATTGTAGACCTATCAGATGCAGGAAACCAACCTATAGAAAGTTTTGACCATAATTATGTTCTTGTTTTTAATGGTGAGATATATAACCATTTAGATTTGAGAAAAGAAATAACGAATGTTCAATTCAAGGGACATTCTGATACAGAAACGTTATTATATTATTTAATTGAAAAAGGTGAGAATGGAATATGCAATTTGAACGGAATATTTGCATTTGCATTTTATGATAAATTGAAAGGACGAATTATTGTTGCTCGCGATGATTTTGGTGTTAAGCCCTTTTATTATTATATAAAAGATAATCAATTTGTCTTTTCTTCTGAAATACGTCCGATTAATAAATTGTTCCGCAGTAAAATTGATTTATGTTCCCTGAGAGTATTATTATCATTGCGTTATGTACCATCTCCATATACTTTATTTGAAAATGTTCAGAAGCTAAGACCTGGCCATTATGGTATAATTGATTTGAATGCGAGAAGTGTAGAATTAAAAATATTCCCATTTATAAAAAAAATAGATTCTTGCAGAAATATTGATTTTGAAACGGCCGTTAATGAATATGGGCAAAAGTTTGAAGCTGCCATCAATAGGCAGTTAATGAGCGATGTAGATTTGGGTATTTTGTTAAGTGGGGGTATAGATTCTGCTTTAGTCGCAGGGATATCAGCAAAATATTCTCAAAAAAAATTAAAAGCTTTTACTGTTGGTTTTGATTCGCAATATAATATAAATGAAATAGAACTCGCACATGAAACGGCTGAATATTTTGGACTTGAACACCATGTTGTGAAAATGGACGTCAATGATTTCTTTTCTGTATTTTCTGAATGTTCCAGAATTGTAGAAGAACCATTGGCGACGACATCATTTATACCTATGTATTATCTTTCGAAATTAGCATCTCAGCATGTTAAAGTAGTTTTAACGGGTCAAGGGGCTGATGAACCATTAGGCGGTTATCAAAGATATCAAGGAGAATTACTAAGATATAAATATCCAGCAATATTTTTTAAATTAGTTAATTTATTTATTAAGTTAGCTCATATTAAAAATGAAACTCTAATTAGGGGTGCACGTTCATTATGTATAGATGATGATGTAGAGAGATTTTTAAAGGTATATAGTCTTTTTACAGATGAAGAAGTCAATAATCTGACACATCATAAAGCTGATACGGGTATATGCTATAATCTTATATCGTATTATTATAATTTATTGACATGCAATTGGCAAAAATCTGTTGATAAGATGATGGCTGTAGATTTGCGGATGGATTTGGCCGATGACTTATTATTATATACTGATAAAATTACAATGAATTTTTCATTGGAATGTCGAGTTCCATTGTTGGATAAAGAACTAATCTTATTCTTGGAGAAATTACCTACAGAGTATAAATTGAAAAGAAAACAGACAAAAATTATTCATAGAGCATACGCAAAAAAAATATTGCCAAACGCAATTATAGATCGTCCAAAATTAGGTTTCCAATCTCCGACAGATATATGGTTTAAAAAAGAGTCAGATTTTATAAAAGAAAAACTTCTGGGTGGTAAATTGGTGGATTTCATTGATAAAAATGAAATAATAAATGTAATTAATCAGCATAAAATTGGTTATAATCGCGAAAAACAAATTTTTTTGCTATTAAGTATAAATGAATGGATAAATTACAATGAATAAAGTAAATTTAAGAGGCATAAACGTATATCCCTTTACTTCAGAAGAAGAACTCTTGGGTTATGCTATTGAAAATAAACGCATTCTAATAGCAATTAATGCTGAAAAGATAATGAATGCCACAGATGACCTAAAACGTATCATAAATGATAACATAGGTTATTGCGATGGGGCAGGGGCGCAGCTTGCCGTCAAGCAGAAAGGATATAAGGATGCGGCAAAACTTCCCGGATGCGAACTGTGGCTGAAAATCGTTGCTAAATTCCATGATGAAAAGACTTTTTATCTTGTCGGAAGCAAGCCGCAGGTGATTGAAGAGACCGTGGCAAAATTGCGGCAGGAGTATCCTGGGATAAATATCATAGGGTATCGCGACGGCTATCTGAAGTCGGATGATGAAAAGGAGCGGTTGATTGAGGATATTGCAGAAAAACGTCCCGATGTTGTCTTTGTGGCGATGGGCTCTCCGAAACAGGAACTCCTGATGGAGGAGATACAGAAGCGGCATAAAGCCATTTTCCAAGGTCTTGGCGGCAGTTTCGATGTCTATACCGGACATGTCCCGCGCGCTCCGAAATGGTGGGTGGACCATAATCTCGAATTCGCCTACCGTCTGCTGAAAGAGCCAAAACGCATCAAACGCCAGATATATTTGGTGAAGTATGCGTATTGGTTGGTGTTCAGAAAATTGTAATTTAAGATCCATAATCCATTT
>JAHLFB010000133.1 GCA_018884025.1 Candidatus Phocaeicola faecipullorum | reverse complement strand
TCGCAAGGAACTCAAACTTTGCAGATGTGTTGTCTTCCATACTTCAAAGGTAAGGTCTTTTGATACACAAACCTACCTTCAAGTATATGTTTATGTCACATTATGCCACGGAAGTTTGCAAGTGTCCCCTTAATTTTCCGTATCATTTTTAAGGACACTTTTAAAAACTTCTGTTAATTGAGATGCTATATTGGGTCCTGAATACTTAACGCTAGCATTCCTTCTAATAGATTCCCTATCATAATTAGCTAAATTACGACACATATTTTCTATTGCACAGCGCAGTGCTTCCACATCCCAAGATGGCACAATAATCCCATTTGAGGCATTTATAATTTCTTCTGGACCACCACATTTTGTCGCAACTACCGGTAAGCCTGAAGCCAAAGCCTCCGCATAGACTAATCCAAACGTTTCCATTTTTGAAGGAAGAACAAATAATGAACTATCTAGCATCATTTCTGCAATATCCTTTTTTTGCATTCGCCCTTCAAAGAAAATATGATCAGTCAATCCACAATCAGCAACCAAGTGTTGTAAATTCTTTCTTTCACTACCGTCTCCAATAATTCTTAACTGCCAATCAGACTTGTCTAAAGAAAGTCTTTGACACGCCTTAATTAAAATATCTATGCCTTTACTCTTTACTAATGATGCAACTGCTATTAACCTTATCTTTTTATCATCTGTATTTTGTATCGGTTTTTCCCAAAATTCCAAAGACACAACATTGTTTACAACAAATGCATCTACATTAAAATGGAATTTTAATCTTCTTTTTAATGACTCAGAGACTGCGACAACAGCATCTGCATTTGAATAAGCCACGGAAGCCATATAATAAGTATTTTTATCCAATTTGTCATTATTGAACCGTCCTGCGTGCTCAATACCCACAAGCGGAACTCCCGATACGTTTTTTAAATAGACACCCCAATAAGTATTAAAAAACCAATGAGAATAAATAACATCTGGTCTACCGTGATTTCGTACTGCCCTTAAATATAACTTATAATATTGTCGCCGCATCGTATAATCCGCACATCTCCGTCCAAAAATTCTCAATATTTTATCAGGTACAATAAAACTATTATAATACTCTATGCCATTTATTGTTTTATGAGATACCCCCATTCTCCTTGCTGATAAACGGAACCTTGTATCGACACTCAAACACACTACACTATGGCCATATGACCGCAATGCCTCTGCTTGATCTTTTTCAAAACATCCCCATTGCGGATCTTTTTTTGATGGGGTTCCTCGAACAATTAATAAAACTCTCATACTTAAAACTCCCAAATAAAATTATACATATAGCAAGTATCTGCAGAATACGTAAATAATAGCATATAATGAAAAACATATAGTACAATCATTCCCCAAAATGTTAATTTATTCAAATGCGATTGTTTATAGTTTTTATACAGATAATACAACAAATATGCTGTGATTATAAATCCAAAAAAGTTAAAATATCTTACAATTCTTAATAATATAAATGACTCTGATAAGAGGTAGTTCATTACTATCCCGAAAAAAAACAAGTCATAAAAAATAAATATTCTTGTATCCTTATTCGAAAAAAAAGATTTTACTTTCTTGCTATACAATACTGTTATAATATTTATTATTAACCTCGTTAAAAATGTACTTCCTACTGATATTTTTTGCAGAGATCCCTCTATACCTCCAAAGCCATACCCTTCATACCCAAAGGTAGTCATAAACAGCGATATGGCTGAATCTAAAATCTGTATTAACCCTCCTTCATATACTCCAAAAATTATAGCAAAAAATAGAATAAATAGTTGCAAGATTCTATTCTTAAAATACTCTTTCTTAATTTGAAATAATGGGTAGACTAAAAACAGTATCGCAGCAGATTTATGAAATCCTAACGCGATAAAACAACAAACTAAATATTTAATAATTTTTTTGTCAGCAACATATGATATAGAAAAAATAAATATACACGCTGCAATATCCTGACGAATTACATTCATCCACAACAAAAAATATTGCCCACAGAATAAAGTAAACAACAAAAATGGATATATCCATTTTTGTTGTTTAAATGCTTGATATACAAAAAATATCTGTAAAAACGCCCATAGAGTAAAAAAGATTACTATATGCACATCATTTTTGCATAATAATTCCGAAATAGCTCTAAATAGAAATTCTGTTCTTTCAAAATCCGACGAAAAGTATAAATTAGTATAATTTGCATAATCTATCCCCACATTATATCTAATTCCAAAGATTACTGCAAAAATTATTATTGCGAACCAATCTGCATATGATAATGTTGATTTTTTTGATACATTAAAATTTCTCGACGACACTGCAGCCCATGTCATCATTGACAACAACGTAACAGTATACACCAACACAGATTGTATCATCGAAAATACTATTTAGAGATTTCTTGGTGTTTTAAATAATACTTTCGATATACTCTTCCTAACCACATCATAAATAAACGCGGTGTTAGAATTGAAATAACAAGTCCAATCTTCTCTCTATTTGTATTGCATATAGAAAAGGCTTCAAAATACAACGAGGTTTCATAGAAGGAGAATGGTTTATAGCGAATATATTTTATCAAATTCCGCTTGTAACAATTCAATAAGTATTCGTCTTTATTCTTCAAATACAATTCTTTCCACACATTATATTGAATTCTATATCTTTCTTTACCATTTTTCTGACTATGAACCCCTCCCTGATTCCAGCGATAAACCCCCATTATATCATTTAACGAGACTCCTTTACCTAATTTTAATAAATGGAAAAATTGATGAACATCTCTAAATGAACTATATTCATTTACATATTCTTGCACTTTATAATAACTAACTGCATCAACTACAGCTGTCAATGTTTGCGTTATCCACACATTACAAAACAATTGTTCATCTATTTCCAAATAATCTGTACTTCCATAATAAGAATAAGCATACTCTTTATAATACTTCTTATTACTTTCATTATAAATTTTAAATCTATGGCAACAAAAAACATACTCGGGATTTCTCTCTAAAAACCCAACCTGTTTCTGGAGCTTTTCCGGATCTGTCCAATAATCATCACCCTCGCATACCGCAATATATTTAACACTTTTCGGCATCGCTGCATTCATTATACGTCGTATAGAACCATCATGCTTCGAGTATTTATTCTCCGACTCGAAAATAGGTTTGATTATATCCGGATACTTCTCTGCATATTCACGGATAATGTCCGCTGTCTTGTCTGTTGATGCATCATCATGCACTATTGCTACAAACGGAAAATCCGTTTTTTGCATGACAAATCCTTCCAAACATTGACGGATATACGGCTCATGATTATATGCTAAGCATCTTATTGCCAACAATGGGGATGTATTTTTCATTACTTAAATACAAATATTTAATTTGGAGTAATATGAGATTACATCGGTTTATTTTTTCGATGCACCTGCAATCTTCTTAAAACATATTTAAATTTTATGTGAACGTTTGACCATGGGCAGGCATCCAGCCACTTGGCGTAAACAGTGGAAAAAAAATTGTTGCTTGGATATTTACAGCAGTCGACTTGCTTAAAACCGCACTTGAGATATAAATCATGTATTGCCTTGTTTTTCTCAGCTGAATCAGAAACTACAACATTTATCTTGTTCTGTTTCGCGCACGATATTATTTCTTCTACAAGCAATTTTGCAAAATGTTTTCCTCGAAAGATCGGATCAACCGCCAATAGTTTAAGCAATCCTATTGGACCTGAATGATACCAGTAATCTATATTTCTAAATTGAATGGAAGCTGTAGCTGCAAGATGCCCGCCTTTCAAAATCACAAAGCATACTGAGTTTTTTAATTTCTCTATCAATTTGTCAACAGGCTGATTATATGTTGCATAATGTAACCCCTTGGCAATATTCGTTTCGTGGGATATATTCAGCAATTTCTGAATTTGACCGTAAGTTACATAATAAGGTCTTGGCATGAGTACACATTCATTATATATATGCCTGCCTATAAACCCTATGCTATTTTCATCCACTTTTTCGTATATAAGATTTCTGAAATCTTCTGTTTGGATCGTGACAGTCTGGTTGACTTTTCTAACCAATTCTTTTAACTTACTTCGATCCTTTTCTACCAAAGTACACATAATTGCTTTTTTATACACTGCAGTAGGATTACTTACATCATCTCCCGCTTTAACGTAAATGTATGCTTTGGTATTTGGAATACTGTTGAGACTTTCCTCCGGTGTTATACAAGCAATATGTCCGTCTTTGCAAAAGTAATTTAGGGTAACGGCATATAATGGGCATAAATCATTAGCGTCAACAAAAGTACGGCTGACAGAATTATCCCCTAAAGAATATTGAATGATGCAATCCAGATAATTTACGCCTGTTAATGACTGGTAATAGTCAAATGAAAATTCTCCGCTTAATCTGAATCCTGCCTCAAAAAACAAGAATTTATCCTCCTCGCAGAATGCGGACATCGTCACATAGCAATTTTTCAGATTCAGGAATCTCAGCATCTCGCGCACTTTAAAATCTGCAGTCTCAATATACAACTTTTCAAAATGAGATGGGTATACCCATCCCTTTTGCAGTATGCGCGCTCCTTCTGTCCCTTCGCACATTATTGTGTCACTACTGCCCAAAAAAGTTATCGTTTTATCATGAACGTAATAGTACACATCAACTTTTATC
The DNA here is from genome assembly GCA_018884025.1 of Candidatus Phocaeicola faecipullorum. Taxonomy (GTDB): domain Bacteria; phylum Bacteroidota; class Bacteroidia; order Bacteroidales; family Bacteroidaceae; genus Phocaeicola; species Phocaeicola faecipullorum. The sequence continues at coordinate 6,951 of JAHLFB010000133.1, read as the reverse complement.
CCATCAGTGATAAAGTCTTCAATTATTACATTTTTGGACGGGGAAAGAGACATCGCTAGTTCATAGTGCTGCCTTAGTTCTGCAATGTTATTGGCGACGTTTATACCTATCGAACCGGCGCGGTCTACTGGCTTGACGATGACAGGAAAATCGCATGCACCATCTATTGAATACTCATGTACGCACTCCAGACCGAATTGTGAGCATAACTGCTTGAATTTTTTCTTGTCTCTGGTAATATTCAACTGGTCCATTGTCAGAGAGCATGGCAAATTGAGCAGACTGCAGAGTTTAATCATATTTTCTACCCTGAATTCGCTGAAACCTGCAAGAACGCCATCTACTTCTGTTTCCGAGCATTTTCTATACAGAGCATCAATATCGCTCCAACTTATGTTCCATGCTTCATCTGCTATTTGCTTGGCAGGGCTTAGACTCCAATCAGTATGATTGTCTGTAACAATAGTATATACGCCCAATGCCTTCGCTCTTTTTACAATGACGAATTCAGTATAATTGCCTCCTAAAACGAGTAATCTTTTCACTTTATGAAAATTTAAGTATTGTCATTAAATCATCCTGCGAATATCTCTGGTCAATGGGTAGAGGAATAATGTTGTTGCAAAAATACGTGTATTCTTTGTCTACATTCGGCCAATATGCTGCTATGAAAATACTATGCGATATATAATTCTGTCTTAATGACGAACTGTCCTGTAGTGAAATAAACGGATATACCATAGGACAGGCAGAATCAAGACTTTCTCTAACGCATCTTAATTTATTCTTGTCTCCAAGATTTTCATGAAGAAATTTAAGATTTTGTAATCTACATGTTTTTATTAATTCAAAATCGATTGACCGCAACAAAGCTGTCGTCAATCTGGACATACGACGCACTGGTTGGTTTTTCAGAAGCCGGCTGTTGTTTTTAAAGTCTGAATATCCTTCCGTTGCCCCCCTGTCTATTCGCTTCAATAAATGCGAGCACCTATCAAATGAACAATCCTGCTCATAGACAGACATATCTATTGCATTGTCTGGAATGATTGCAATACCTCCGTCAGGCACTCCTACAAATTTTCTCGGACTGTAGAAAGTCTTTATGCCGTCAACCGGCTCGCAGAAAAATGCCTGGGAATTATCGACTATCAGCTGCTTTCCATATCTGGAAGCCATCTTCTCGACATAACGGTCCTTTATACCGAAATAATTTGTTAAAAGAAGGTATTCACCTTTTTTCAGGTTTATATCATCTCTCAACTCAAGGTTGCGATTTATATGATAGAACGAGTATGGTATTTCCAATTTTTCCAATGGCTCCAGTATCACTTCGCAGGTATAATACGGAATCCATAATCTTGAGATATCAGCAAGCGTACTCAATATTAACTCAAGGGCATTCCTGCCGCTGTTGACACAGTATCCGTCATCATGCGGAAAACCGCCTCTGTCTGCCAGTTCCAGTTCGAAATAGCCACCTATTGCGTCACCGTATCTCATTGACTCTTACACGTATTAATTCATCCAATCCTGAACAGATGTCATTCATCTCTCTTTCCGTATCGGCATGCATGAATACGATACCTATTGCCTTTCCAGCTCCGTCAAAAGCCTCTACTTTGTCTCCCGGCTTCTTGTACAATGCTTTTCGGTACACTTTGCCTGCTATCTCTTCGGAAAAATCTACACCTTCCAATATTCCGTCGACATGGCTGTGCAGGACGTAGGTGAAAAAGCAGCCGGGCTTCTCATGGATTCTAAGTTCTGGATCGCAGCCCATTGCCGCTGCTATATTGGCTTCTACAAGATCCACTCCGAATGCGTCCGATAATTGAATCGGAATCATGTTGCCTCCAGCCCTTGGGCCTACCTCTAAAAAATGAGCCTTATCATCGTTGTCAAAGAGAACCTCGATGTTCAGTTCCCCGAACTTAATTTCCAGCATTGTAATAAGCCTCTGGAGCTCACGATACAGGTCTTCTGTCTGCCTTTCATTTAGACCCGAGGGTTTTCTTTCTCCTATGGGAATTAAACCGCATCCCACATTATCCCTTATGCATGACATTTCTCCATAGAGAACTATCTTGCCGTCCCATACAAAAACATCTCCCCCTACTACAGAATGAAATGCATTGTCTATAAACTCCTCGGCAATAAGAATTCTGTTTCTGGAGTATGTATTTGCCCATTGTACTGCCTCTTTAAGTCCTGTCAGGTCACGGAGCATTGTCACCCCTTTTGATCCGGATGAATCTGTCGGTTTGATTACTATTGGAAACCGAAGATTCTTTGTTTTTGCTGTTATTTCTTCAAGCGGCGTATCTGAGGAGAACGTGAAATTACCGGGACATGCAAAACCGTTGTCCTGAAGGAATTTCCTCCATGTGTGCTTGACTCCGAGAATTTCCACTGATTTGGACGGATTGGTGGGCAGTCCCAGTCTCTCAGCAACAATCGCAGCCGGCAATGCTGCCGGATCCGAAGCATAGGCCAGGATACCGCTGACTCCCTCCCGTTTCGCTATTTCATATACGGCCTCAATGTCTGTTGTGCTTGCATTATAGTATTTATCAGCGGAATATTGGCCCGGATTATCCGGCAGGTAGTCACAGAGAACCGTGTAATAACCCATTCTTCTCGCTGTTTCTATAGCGATGACCTGCTGGGCAGAACCGCCCAACAGAAGTATTTTCTGACTCATTACTCCTGAACTAAATTATGGTAAGAAATGAACTTACCTAAAACAGTGAATAATATTGTCGCCCAGCAGCATCAGCTTGCGCCGGGGCATGATGAAATTCAGATTATTTAATGATGTTTTCGTTTACTCTGCTGTAGGTATCCTTGCGGCGAGGAAGTCCGGATCCATGCGGGTATCCCAGATGTCTATTATCAGGACTCTCTCCGCAGTTTCTATGTCCTCTGGTTCCAGGACGTATATCAGTTTATAGTTTCTGTGTACGAGTATGCTTCGGAATATGTAGTCAGTTCTGTATCTGAGCAGAGACTCGCGGTGTCCGAGAAGCGGATGCGAGGACAGCAACTCACCGCACGTTTTAAAAGCAATGTCCAGTTTCTCTGCTATTTTTTGCCCGAATACACCAGCACCGTATTCCAGAGTGGAGATACGCAATCTTGTAGCATTATCCGACCATATCACCTCAGCCATGGCAGAGCCCTCCTCACCGCCTCGTCAGCCTCCTCAGCCGTCATATACTCTCCTCTGCGGATCTGCTCCAATGACCAGTCTATTCTCTCCAACCGGTGCTCCATGGTGTTTTCTTCCCTCATGAAAGCCTCCATACGCCGCGCCAAGTCTTTCCGGGCTGCGGTATCTCCGGTTTCATATATCCGGTTACTCTCCGCAATAAACTCATCTATCTGCCTCCTCCATGCGGCTGCCTTCTCCTTGGTATGGTCGGTGATGCCAGACTGCAAAACGTCCTTCCGTATCATTGACATCTTGCTCTGACGGGCATACGTAACCTCAGGCTCGTTTACAAGACCCGTGCTGATACTCCTGTCTTCTACATGCTGCCGCTTTTCCATATCTTTCAGTTTTTGCAAAGTTATTAACTTTCAATGGAACTAAAAAACCACTTCTGTAAAAACTTTTCAGACACGGACTGCGTCCAGCACCCTATTCACATCCTCCCCGCTCAGCTGATGGTGCATCGGAAGGCAGATGACCCGCTCCGCGATGCGGTAGGCAACCGGAAGGTTCTCCTTCGTAGCGGACTCCAGGCCCCGGTACGTCGAGAACTCGCTGATCAAGGGATAGAAGTATCTGCGGCCGTAGATATTTCTCGATTTCAACTTGTCGTAAAGTTCGTCCCTGGTCATGCCGTACTGCTCCGGGTCCACGAACATCGGGAAGTACGAGTAGTTGTGCCGCACGCCCGGCATGTCCTCGAAGTATGTTATGCCGGGAATATCCTTCAGTCCCTCGCGGTAGGCAATCGCCACCTTGTGCCTGGCCTCGATGGCCTCGTTCACATGTCTGAGATTTATAAGCCCCACCGCCGAGCGCACCTCGTCCATCTTACCGTTGATGCCGGGGGCTACTACCGTCGTCTCGCCGGCGAAGCCGAAGTTCTTCAGGTAGTCTATCCTCTGCTTGGTCCTAGCATCGTGCATTATAAGTGCTCCGCCCTCTATTGTGTTGTATACCTTAGTCGCGTGGAAACTGAGTGTCGACATGTCGCCCGCGTTCAGGATGCCCTCCCCGTTTACCTCCACACCGAAGGCGTGCGCAGCGTCGTAGATGACCCTGAGGCCGTACTTGTCCGCTATGTCCTGGATCCGCCTGGTGTCGCACGGCTTGCCGTAGCAGTGCACCGGCATGATGGCAGTGGTTCTTGGAGTTATCGCTGCCTCAATGCAGTCCGGGTTGATGCCGCAGTTCGAAGGGTCGATGTCCACGAACACCGGCTTGATGCCGTTCCACCACAGCGAGTGGGTCGTCGCCACGAAGCTGAAAGGGGTCGTTATGACCTCGCCCGTGATGCGCAGCGCCTGCAGCGCAGTTATCAGCGGCAGGGTGCCGTTGGTGAAAAGGCTGACGTAGGGGACCTTCAGGTACTCGCACAGGGCCGCCTCTAGTTCCTTGTGATAGTGTCCGTTGTTGGTGATCCATTTGCGGGACCAGATGTCCCGAAGGTACGCGTCGAGCTCGTCCAGGTCCGGAAGGAGCGGGGACGTCACGGTTATCTGAGTGTTGTCCATCGTTTTATTTCTTGGTTTTTCTGAGGACTCCAAGTACGGTGTCCTTGATTTCAATGTATTCAGGCAGGCGGAATGTCTCGCACAGACCGGTTACTATCGCTGCGCCGGTGCACAGCTGCACGAGGAGCATCCATATCGGACGCAGGTCAAGCAGCGTGAGGGCGAAGACACAGGCGAACATTACTGCTGCTACGCCGAAGGACGGGAGGATGTCCCTTATCTGAGCCCACATGGAGTAGCCGATGAGCTTTCCCGAGTATCTTGAGTTGAGCCAGTAAGCTATGATACCCGTCAGCAGTGAGTCCCACAGCATCCAGTCGATGCTCAGGAAGATTCCCAGCAGCAGCGGGCCGACGGCAATGATCTTCTTCACTATCTCCAGCTTCAGGAAAAGGTCCGAACGTCCCTGCACCTGGAGCATGTTCAGGTTGATGGCGTGCAGAGGGTACAGCGACGCCGCGAAGCAGATTATCTGAAGATAATGGGCGGCCTCCTTCCACTGCGGGCCGATGAGCACAGTCAGCAGAGACTCCGCTACCGCCGACAGGCCGAAAAGCAGCACGAACGAGGCCAGCATCGTGGTACGGATGATTTTCCGGTAACCCTCCTTCATGCGCTCACGCTCGTCCTGGATGGAGCTCAGCACCGGGTAGCTTACCCTCTGCACTATCGAGGTCATGTTCGACGAGAAGATGTCCGAGAACTGCTTGCCGCGCGTGTACTGTCCCAGAGTGGACGTGGAGTAGCACTTGCCTATCACAAGCTGGTAGATCTCCTTCCACACCGTGTCGATAAGGCCCGACACCAGAAGCTTCCAGCCGAAGCCGAACAGCTCGCGGAACGATGACCATGAAAACTGCCACGAGGGCTTCCACCTGTTGAGTATCCACAGGCAGACCGTGTTGATCAGCTGCCGGCTTATCTGCTGCCCCACCAGGCTCCATACACCCAGGCCGCAGAAGGCCATAACAAGACCCACGGCACCGCTGGCCACCGAGGAGGTCAGCGAGGCCTTAGTCTGAGTCTTGAAGTCCACGCTCTTCACCAGGCGTGTCCTCTGTATCAGAGCCAGCGCATTGATAACCACTATCACGGACATCACGCGCACAAGCGGCACCAGCTGGGGTTCCTTGAAGAACCTGCTGAAAGGGCCGGCAACCAGTATCATAGCCGCCACCATCACCAGGCTCACCGCAAGGTTGAAGATGAACGCGGTGTTGTAGTCCGTCTCGCCGGCATCCTTCTTGCGGATGAGGGCGTTCGAGAAACCGCTGTCCACGATACTGTTGAACACCGCAACCAGGATCATGATGTAGCCTATCAGACCGTACTCATGAGGGGTCAGCAGACGTGCCAGGACAAGGCCCACCAGGAAGGTCACGCCCTGGCTGGACACGCTGTCCACGGCACTCCAGAACGTACCCCGGACTGTCTTCTTCTTAAGTGATTCTGACACTTGTCAGTACGATTTATAAGTAAAAGCCGGCAGAAATGGGCACATACTTCATATCAAATGCATACAGTGCCTGCCGTGATCTTTGCTGTTACCGGATTTTGCTCTTTTATGACCCAGGCAGCTTATTGCCCTGGATTAATGCTACTGCCATTCGAAGTTTGCTCCCGAATATACGCTTCAGACGTAATTTCCAGCTGATTCAGCCTGCCTTATGATATTTTTCTTTTCGTCCTTAATTGAAAAGTTGCGGTCCGCCTAGGGCAGCGGGCATATCGACCGGGGGCCACTCGTTGATGCAGCAGGGACAGCCTGTCTGCATGAGAAAATCCCTGACGGTTCCATTCATAATATGGTACTCGATAAGCCCCCAATACACCTCGTCGGTCTTCTGTATCAGGTCCTGATAGGTCTCGGCATACACCGGCAGATCCAGCCACGGGCAGTAAGATACGTAAAGGTAAGGTTCACGGTATTGAATATACTCCATCTCGAAATGGAACAATATTCCGTTAATAAAATCCGGAACTCCTACTATAAATGGCAATGTCAGTGTCTCTTCCGGACGTATGTCATTCTTCTGCCTCATAATCAGTCCTCCTTGCTTCAATTATTCTGTTTCGCAAATCTAGGATTAATCCATGAGATATAAAAACCACTTCTGACAAATTCTACCACCGTCCGGCTTCGCGGAGGATGCGGGCGGCGAGGGAGGCGAGGCGCTTGAAGTGCTCGAGGGCCTTGGCGGGGGCGTTCGTGGCGGTGACGCG